>NZ_JRVL01000070.1:0-10303 GCF_054823985.1 Acinetobacter sp. GN11
TATTTTTATAGGTATTATTGTGAAAAAAAGAAAGAAATATCAGAATGGTGTTTCTCTAACTGAGTTTATAATTATAGCTCCACTTATCTTATTTATTGGCTTAATTGGTATTCAATATGGCCTTATTTATATTGCTCGTTTAAATGTTACATATGCAGCATATGAAGCTGCTCGTGCTGGGGCAATTTATAATGCTGATCCAGCACGAATTCAAAATGCTTTTTTTAAAGGATTAGTACCTTATTTTTCTACCTCAGGAATACATTTACCTAGTGATATCCATATAAATAGTCCTATAAAAAAAACTAACCCAAATTTAGTTGAAGTGGGTTTACAAGGATATGCGTTAAAAGAAATTATTAAAAAAACAGAATCTGCTTTCATTAGTATGCATATGGTTAATCCATCTAAAGCATCATTTGATGATTGGAGTGACCCTATTTTAATGAAAGCCTATCAGATTAAAACTGGACAAATTGTACGCATTATTCCAAATGATAATTTAGATACAAAATCTAAGACAATAAAAGATAAATCAAAGCAAAACATACAAGATGCCAATGTATTAAAACTTCGATTTACCTATGGATATGAACCACGCATTCCAATGATGAAGAATATTTTTAGTTCATTAACTTCATTTTTTACGAGTAACCGTGATGCTGTAAATTTGAGAATTTTAGCTGCTGGCAGAATACCTATAGTGGTCGATATTTCTGCTCAAATGCTAAGTCCTGCTATTGAGGGTGGACTACCAACTAATACAGTTAATCGAAATGGTTATTTAGTGGGCGAAGATTTGATTGATCGTTTCCAAGAGAATCAGGCAATGCAATGGCAAGTTGGCCATAAAAAAAATGATCTTTTAGAAGATATTCAAGATTCGGCAGAAAAATCTGCAATTTCAAGTTTTGAAAAAGATGCAACGAACTTTCAGGGTATTACAAATATCGGTTCTGAATTGGCAGGCGGTCTCATTGGCAACAACTCCCCTACAGGTAGTACAAGTTCATCTACCAATAGCATTATTGGTGATACGAACAATTTAATTAGTTGCAGCTCGGGTGCAACTAGAACAAATTTTTATTAATAATGACTTTAAAAGAATTTAGTATATGAAAAACTTAATTTTCGCTATTTGCTCAGTCAGTTTAGGCTTAGCGACTAGTTTAAATTCATTACCTACAAGAGCTAGTGTAGTTGACTTTAGTCAATGTAGTGCAAACTCTTCATTCGCAATAGTTACCCAAAGTGAAGGGCCAACTTATGCTTGTGGTGGTCTTGACACTGGGGTTGGGAATCCAATCAATGTCCTTAACGGTAATAAATTTGAGGCCATTAATGACTTTAAAGAACTTCCAGCATTAAAAGGTCTTTCTTTCTCTAGATTTTATAACAGTCAAAGTCATGCAGATACAGCTCTAGGTTATGGTTGGTATAGCTCTTTTGATATTAAACTTTATGAACAACCAGATATCATACAAATACGTTTAGAGTCTGGGCAGCGCATCAACTTTAAGAAGAATAAAATTCCTCTTGGCAATAATCAATTTATCATTCGAGCATTGCCACTAAATCCAAATGATGGCTGGATTGAAAAAAAAATAGATGGTTCAGCATGGGTTTGGCATAAAACACAAACTGGACAGGAATACTTTTTCCAATATTTAGGGGGGCAAGATCCTAGTCTTGCACACATTACCAAAATTTCAGCTTCAACAAATAATGATACAAATAACCCTACTCTAAATTTTTCTTTTTTTTATGATCAACAGCAACGTTTAGTTGCAGTTAAAAATGGTCAGGGACAACAACTTTCTATTCAGCATACAACAACACGTTTTGGCTTACCTCAAATTACTGTGATCACTCCTATTGGTAAGTATTATTATTTTCTCGATCGGAATTACAATTTGGCTCAAGTGGTCTACCCTGATGGTCGTCGTTTTAAATATGTTTATGACCCTAAGTTTCAGAGTGGTGATATTCATAACTTGACCTCAAAATGGCAGTTTAATCAGTCTCAAAAAAAGTTTAAGTTAATTTCTCAATGGCAATATGACAATCAAGATCGAGCTATTTTAAGCCAACATGCCAGTGGTGTGGAAAAGGTATCAATTCAATATGATGCCAGAACCCATCAAAATATGCCGGCAACTTATGCAGGAAACAAACCAGTCTTTAAAAATATTGTAACCAATAGTCTGGGGCAAAAAACAACTTATTCTTATCAGATTGATGGTACTCAATTTCATTTACTAGAAAGTTTTGGAGCTGGTTGTAGTAGTTGTGGTGAAGTCAATAAGCGATATCGCTTTAATGCTCAAGGACTAGTTAATTATGCTGCTGATCTCGATTCAACAGGTAAAGCCATTCGAACAACTGATTTACAATATAATGATAATAGCGAGGTCATTGCAAAAACTGTATCGGGTACTGGTTTAACATCTCAGACCACAACCTATGAGTATGAATCTTACTCTATTCAACAAGGGACTCATTCAACATTATCTCCCCCTCTGCTTACTCAACTGAATAAGCAAGATTTCCGTCGTTTAAAAGCTGAGTCACATCCAAGTATTGTTTCTGGAAAGCAATATCGAAAAAGCTATACTTATAATCAAAACAATCAATTAATTGCAATTAAAGAAACTGGATTCTCGCCTTTAGGAGAAACTTTAGTTCGAGAAACTCGTTATGGTTATGATGCTCAAGGACGGCTAAGTTGGGAAGATGGTCCTCTGCCTAACGGGAAAACTAACTCTCCCAAAGATAGCGATATCATTATTTATACTTATGGGAAAAATGACCTGTTAGAGTCATGGAATACACCTTTTTCTCATTCAAAAACAACAGCTCAATATGATCCATTAGGACGAGTCATACAATATACGAAAACCTCTCAAGAAACAGATTTAAAACCGAAAATTGAAATATTTAAGTTTCAGTATGATTCAAATGGTCGACATAAAGAAGTTACATTAAATAATGGTGAGCAATCGATTCAAGGTATCCGATACTATTATGATGATTTAAACCGTTTACAATCAATCACTGATATAAATGACCATTTAATCAAGTCTTATTATTATGATGATGCGAATAGAATACTTGCCACTCTAGATTCGAAAACTGGTTTAAAACGTTATCAACTTGATAATGAAAATAAAATATTGTTAGAGCAAAAACTTACTGATAAGACTTTTACCGAAACGGGTTACAAGTATGATGATCATAGTCGCCTCACTACAATTGCAGATAGCAAGCAAGGTGTTTTAAGCCATGTTGACTATTTTTCAGATGGCGTGAGTGGTCGAATTCTAAACCAACATGGAGATGCTTTGTGGCAGCGTTATACTGGGGATGGACAAATACAAACTGAATGGGATGTTCCGGCGTTAGGTAATGGCTTAATTGCTCCAAGCAAAACAGAATATACCTATAAGCCAGAACACAAGATTATTACTCAAAATGATGGTACTAAAACAATTTATCAATACGATGACTTTAACCGTTTAGTCTCTTTAGACTCGAGCTTACAAGGCAAAACGATTTATAGTTATGATCAAGCAAATCGAGTAAAACAGGCACTATTATCAACAGGCGCAATATTATCATTTCAATATGATGACTATAACCGCTTAAGAGCACGGCGTTTAACTCAACCAGCTAAGAATGGATTAGAATCTGTTAATCAAACGACCTATTTTGATTACTTCAGTACACACTTAGTCAAGGTTAGAGATCCATTACAAACAATAGAATATCACTATAATGATCAAGGTCAGTTAGATCGTCGTTCTATCTCTTATAAAGGCCTCAAATCTCCTTTAGTCACACACTACCACTATGATCAAAAAGACACCCCTCTAGGAATGACTTTACCAGATGGGACTTTATTAACCACAAGTAAAGATACAATGTCCTATCGTACTCCACAACAATGGGTTAAACAGACTTTACTTGAAAAACAAAATTTTGATGATACAACATCTAGCCAAAAGCAACTGACGTATATTTTAGGTAACCAACTTCGTTTAGGTTTCGAATACTCTGCTACAGGCATTTGGAGAGGCTTACATTATGCTAGAGGAACTCAAAAACAAAGTTTGAATCTTATCCAATCAGCTTATGCAGATGAAGTTCCAACGTTACTACTTAGCCAACATTGGAATTTTAACGACAAGTATCAAATTTCCCAAGTCAGTGATCATGGTCTATTACGGGATCAACAGGAATATTTATATGATAGCAAGCAGCATGTAATCGCTCGCTCTAATGCAAAACTTGAACCGCAAGAAATGTATTTTTATGATGCACTTGGAAATCGCTTGATTGGACAAAAACAACAAGCAAAACAAAGTATTCAAGGTTATCATTATCAATCTAGTCGTTTAGCTAGTATACAAAAGAATACGCAGCAATTTACTGTTCAATATAATACTGCAGGCGAACCTCTACAGTACCCTACTACTCAAGGACAATTTCGCTTTAGTTATATAAACGGACAAATTGCAAAAGTTTGGCATGGTCAACAATTAGTTGCAGAGTATCAATATAATGATGCAGGCCAACGTATTAAAAAAACGATTTATGTCGATCAACAGCAAAAGCCTTTAAAACACTCTCAAATTAGTTACTACTTCTATAATGGAACGCAACTTGCTGGTGAATTAAATGCAGAAGGCCATATTACTCGACAATATATTTATACAGGTGATCGGTTATTAGCCATTATGGACTATGCAGGACATGGTCATAAACCAAATCCCGTACCATTAACATTCTGGCAACGTTTTACAGCCCTATTTACCGATCAGGAACCGGATGCAAAGTGGTATTACGTAGTTAATGACTACATGGGAAGACCACGTATGGTCACAGATCAACAGCAACGCATTGTATGGCAAGATCAAGGCAAAGCATTATTTGGTGAATCCAATATTATAAGTCAAGGGTACCAATTAAATATTCGTTATGCTGGGCAATATGCCGATACGGAAACTGGACTTTACTATAACGGCTACCGTTATTATGATCCTACTACAGGTCGCTATACCACCCCTGATCCATTAGGACTAGCAGGTGGTGAAAATTTATATAGCTATGTCAATCAACAACCCAATCAGTATTTTGACCCTCAAGGTTTGTTGTTATTTGCTTTCGATGGTACAGGGAATTGGGATTTAAACGGTCATCCAAGTAATGTTGAAAAATTTATGGATGCCTACGCTTCTAAAGGACAAATGGATGTAACTCAAACCCTTTGGAAAAATCAGGTGAAGCAGTTCTCAAGTAATGCTGGATCAGGACTAACACCTAACCATGATAATGTTTTTTACATTACTGGTGCTGGAACTGAAGATCAATATACTAATATTGGTTCCAATTCAAAGCTACTCAATGCATTAGACAATGCCACAGGGAATTCTTTACCTAATCGCGTTGATCAAATGCTGATCTATTTCTCGCAATATGTACAAAAGCTAATAGAAAATCAGAAAAAAGCTGGAGCTAATAAAACTGAACAAATCATTGATATCGATACTGTTGGCTTTAGCCGTGGTGCAGCCAGTGCTCGAATGTTCGCAAGCAAATTAGAATATCTTCTCACACAAAGTTATTCACCAAATCAACGAGATGCTGTACTTGACCCATCTTATGAGTCTATGACAGCTACCAAAACTGATTGGGGACGGCTCAACTTGGAGTGTTTAAAGACGAAATACAATATCAGTATAAATTTCCGATTTATGGGGGTTTGGGATAGTGTTCCTGCATTTGGGTTAAACCCTTCAGATGATATGACTCAGTATGTTAAGTCTAACAATATGACTGTTGCAGTATCCGAGCGTTTTAAATCTGTTGCTCATGCTGTAGCTATGAATGAACATCGTGAAGGTTTTATAGCACGATCAATTTATAGCAGTTCTACTGATGCTCAAAAGAAAGATGGAAAACCATATCAGTCAACCTTAAAGCAACAAATAAATACTCGTGTTGAACGTGGCTTTATGGGTGCCCATTCAGACATAGGTGGCGGTTATAGTGATGGTGACATTAGTGATGTTGCTCTAATGTGGATGATTGATCAGGCAAAAAAAACAGGCATTGTTTTTAATGACAAACTCATTGCTAAACGTGAATACAACGTTGTAAGTGATCCAATTATTCACGACAGTACAGGAAATAATTTAACTGGAGATGGTCGAGGTACACTAATGGGGCCATATTTTGTTCCAGGAAGACAATTTGCTTGGGCGAATTCAGATAATACTCACATTAATCAGCATTTGACTGGTATGGACCAAACAACACTTGCCAAATATTTAGCAGGATATGCCCAACCTGCTGAGCAAGCAAGTGCCAGTTCGCAAACCAACCACTTAAAACTAAATTGGGAACAAACTTTGCAATTTCAAAATGCTCAATATGGACCAACCAATCCTGGAAAATTTCAACAACTTTTACAAATTGAACAAGAATTCACTCGAGATTCTGATTGTAAACCTAAGGAAATTATTGGTGGATGTAAAGCTTTAGATGAATATCAAAAACTAAAATCGAATGACAAAACTGGTAGTGCAACTATTGTTTATTCAACAGATCCTACACGTAATGAAATTATTCAAACACAAAAATACCTTAATTGGATTAAAGCGAACTACGGTACTACATTGAGTTTTCAATTAAACACAATTAAAGGAGCCAATAAATGAAAAACATATATATATTAACTTGTAGCGCACTTTTACTAATGGGCTGCCAAACTACTTCGTCAATGAAAAATAGTATTACCTTTGTTGTTGGCCCATCGCAACATGGTCTTAGCTTTGTTTTTAAAAACAATTGGCCCTTATGTGGGAATTTCTATGATCATAATGGAAATATGCCTGTAAAAAGACAAGCCAAATATTTAACTCACGATAATACCTGTAAAATAGAACCTGAAGGTTATATTCCTGAAAAAATTATTATTGAATATGCCCCTTGGCTGACTTATGAAGAACAAATAAAAGCTGGTATGGGCAATAGCCGTACTGCATTTAATCTTGACAATATACCTTTAGGAAAACAACCTCCTTTAGAAACTCTTTTAGCTTATGACAAAAAAAATGAAAAAAAAATACAATTAGCAATTGATAAGCTTCCAACTTCATCTTGGAAACAAATAGTTCTTTACCCTCCACAAGAAGTGGCAAAATATAAAAATCAGCTCCCTGAAGGTAAAGGTGATGCAAAGCGAGGGAAGGAAATTCACTACACTATTTCCCTTAATTCAGATGGCACCTACACCATTACAACCAAACTTTACTGGAAAGTTCCTTACCAGAAAAACTGGAACTAATTATCTTTAGAATAAATGGCAACTCGTTGTGTAGTTGTCATTTTTTTATTCACAGATAGAGAAAAATTTATTGTTGGCCCTAGTTATAAATTAAAGGATTTTTTGATTTAAAAAATAATTTATATGAATATCGAAATCGAATGATAACAAAAGTTGTTGTATATCTATCATAATATAGCCTTTGCTTATTTTAAGAATATATAGTCTGAGTGTGAAAAATTTAAGTTTTCAGATATACGAATGGGAATTGGTACATTCACGCATACCTATAAAGTTGAGCCAGAAAATATCTCAATGAAAAAATTAATCCCTATTTTCGGTCTTTTAATGTTATCAAGTTGTTCTTTTGCTGCACAGGAAAGACCCTCTCTAGAATCTAACTTTCCAATATGTGGACAAAGTATATTGAATGAAAAAAATATAACTAGAGTCTGTGCAACTCGCGATTTTATTGCCTTAGAGCCAAGAAAACGGAAAAAAGACTGGTTAGCATTTCTCGCTGCCGAAGGGAGTAGTGGATATTATGGGTCAATAGACCGAGTGGGGGGAATTTTAGATTTCAAAAACCAAGAGCTTGACATGCAAGGGCATGTTTGGGATTTTTCTAAACAAGGCAATCCAAGTTTAGTATTTAGAGGACATAATAGTATTATTAAAAATGGAAATATTATCAACACTAGAATTTATTTAGGGGGCGGATATCAAATACCAAATTTCTCTATTATTAATCAAAAAATAATCGATATAAAAAATTTATCTTATGCTAAAAAAGATAGTTTCGATAAAAGCTCTATTGAATTACTTTTCATAGATAATATTAATGGAGAATTATTAAATTTAACTTCTTGGGGAGGAGGAGTTTCGAATTCAAACTTAATATTAAAGCACAACTTTAATATTGAAGGATCAAAAGTCGCAATTCTAAATAATAAAATTATATCAGATGCAGAAGTGAGAGAGGATAATTCACAATTTCCTTTAATAAAGATTAACAAATCTAATTTTATAGCTCACTCACAACAAATATTTCCTGATGCAAATGATGATAGTACTGCTATTCCGAGTGCTCTTTACGTCAAATTCTCCCCTGGCACAGTTATTGATGAAAATACCTTTACTCTTACTCAAAAAAATGATCAAGCCTATGCCATTATATTAGACCACTCCCCTCGTGTTCGGATCACGAATAACACTTTCAATGGTTTTAAAGTTCCTATTCTAATGAATCAATGGAGTTCTATTGTCGATGACAAAGGCAAGGAAATTAAACCAGAACAATTCACTGGTTATGGAAATATTATCAATCCAAATAAATTTGCAGGTCATGTGATGATGAATCGTAAAGGTGAGATTGTAGAAAAATGATTCTGTTGGGTATGAATTTTATTTGATTCGGCAACGAGATTGTTCGCATTAGCGAATCCTCTGCTCACTCAATTCGATGAATAGAGATAATAAAAAAGCCTCGCAATGAGGCTTTTTTATTGGGTTTTAAATGATAAGATTTCTAATAAAATCACTAAAAATGATTTAAATACAATCAACCTTTTGAGCTTTTAAAATATCAAGTTGCAACATCTTTTTCTTTTTATATTTATAGGCAATAAACAAACCAACAAACCATACTGGCGAAAACTCTAAAGCAATCAGTGTGTCGTGATCTAAAGCTAAAATGACGATAGTAAAAACTAAAAACAACATCGTCATCCATGCCATGAATAAACCACCTGGCATTTTATATTTTGACTGAATATGTAATTCAGGACTTTTCTTACGATAATAAATATATGAAAGCACAATCAACATGAATGTAAAAATACATAAAATTGAAGTCAGTGCTGAAATAATCGTAAATGCCGTCATAACATTTGGAACAATAAATAGAATTGATGTCCCAAGCGTCACACAAGCCATTGAAAATACGAGTCCTCTAATTGGAACTTTTCTTTTAGACAGCTTACTAAAGCTTTTAGGTGCGTCGTTATCTAATGCTAAGCCATATAACATACGACTGGTCGCAAAAATTCCACTATTTGCCGAAGAGAGTGCCGAAGTCGCAACAACAAAGTTGATTAAACCTGCCGCAATAGGTAACCCAACCAATGTAAACATTTCCACAAACGGACTTTTATCTGGCGATACTTTAGCCCAAGAAGTGACTGCAATAATACAAACTAATGCTCCCACGTAGAATAATAAAATACGTAAAGGAATAGAGTTAATTGCTTTTGGAAGTGAGGTGTGCGGGTCTTTGGTTTCAGCAGCAGTTGTACCGACAAGCTCAATACCCACAAACGCAAATATAGCAATTTGAAAGCCTGCCAAAAAACCGGTTACACCATATGGGAACATAGATTGTGTTTCAAACAAATGGCTAACCGATGCCTTAACCCCATTCGGAGAAGTAAATCCGGTACTAATTAAATAGATTCCTGCAAGAATGAACAAAATAATTGCTGAAATTTTAATGAGTGAGAACCAAAATTCCAGTTCACCAAATAGCCGAACGGCTACAAAATTGAGTATGGTTAAGACTGCCAATGAAGTAAATGCAGGAATCCAAACGGGTAAATCGGGATACCAAAACTGCATGTACCCTCCAATCACAATCACGTCTGCAATAGCCGTAATAATCCAGTTACACCAATAGGACCAACCAAGGAAAAACCCTGCCCACGGACCAAGATAAGCCGTTGCAAAATCTGCGAATGTTTTAAAATTAGTATTCGCCAGCAGCAGCTCACCCATTGCCCGCATTACGAAGAAAAAGAAGAAACCAATAATTAAATAGGTTAATACAATTGAAGTTCCTGAAATGCTTAATGTTTTACCGGAACCCATAAATAATCCAGTACCAATTGCACCGCCAATCGCAATCATCTGAATATGACGATTGGTTAATGAGCGTTGCAATTTCTCTTCTTCTTGTTCAGTCATATGTTGACTACCAAGAAG
>NZ_JRVL01000071.1:0-14128 GCF_054823985.1 Acinetobacter sp. GN11
AACAACACGGTATTTAAATGAAAAAAGGTTTGACTTTATATCAAAGCCAAACCTTTAAATTAAAATTTAATAATATTTAAGATACTTTCTTTTGTGCTGCCTGCTCTTCAACATAGTCCAAAAGTTCAGAAAATTGCGCAATCGTTGCTTTAGGCTGTGCTTGTTCAAGTTCCTCTGGTGTTCCATAACCATAAGTCACTGCAACTGCTTCAATACCATTATGGCGAGCACCCAAAATGTCGTATTGTCGATCACCTATCATTAAGCATTCTTCTGGGTTTAGTTGCTCATGTTCAAGAATATAATGAATGAGTTCAGCTTTATTAGTCCGCTCGCCTGTTAACTCACTACCATAAATATGTAAAAAATATTGGCTTAAGTCAAAATGATCCAAGATACGTTTTGCATAAATCGTTGGTTTAGCGGTGGCAACAAATAAACGATATCCTTCTTCTTTTAATGCATTAAGCGTTTGGGCAACTGATGGATATACTTCATTCTCAAATAAGCCCGTAACTGAAAAACGCTCACGATAAGCAAGTAATGCTTGCTCAGCCAAAGCATCATCTTGAGTAGCTAACAGTTTTGCTAACGAGGCTTTTAACGGGGGGCCAATTGACCAGTCAATATTTAAATCAGCAGCTAAAGGATATCCCAGTTTATCCATTGCATAGCGAATTGAAGTATGGATACCAACTTTTGGGTCTGTTAGAGTTCCATCTAAATCAATCAAAATATGTTTTATAGCCATTCAATCACTAACCCAGTAAAGTATTTAATTCAATTGGTCGAGAGTTTAATCAAACTCTCTTATACTAACGTAAATTTAAATTGAAAAGGAAATAACCGTGCGTCCAACCGTACTTTGTTTCTCGGGTTTAGACCCTTCAGGTGGTGCAGGTTTACAAGCTGATATTGAAGCGATTGGACAAAGTGGTGCTCATGCAGCAATTGCATGTACAGCCCTCACCATTCAAAACTCACAACAAGTATTCGGCTTCGAAGCAACCTCAAAAGAACTATTATTAGCTCAAGCAAATGCCGTTGTAGGTGATTTACCAATTAAATGCGTTAAATCAGGCATGCTCGGCACTACAGATAATATTGCTGCTCTAGCTCAGTTTCTTCGCGCACATCCAGACTATCAATATGTACTTGACCCAGTTTTGGTCGCAAACAGTGGTGGTTCTTTAGGTGATCAGGCGACTCTCGTTAAAGCATTTGTTGAGCTTATTCCCCTAGCCACTATTATTACTCCCAATACAGTCGAATTACGTGCTCTAACAGGCATTGCTGACTTAGAACAAGCAACCAAAAAACTTTTCGAAATGGGTGCTAAAGCTGTATTAGTCAAAGGTGGACACGAAGATACGCCTGATCATATAAAAAATAATTTATATATTAATGGTGAACTTGCGGCGAGCAGCAGTTGCCCACGCTTAGATGGCGAGTATCATGGTTCAGGTTGTTCTTTAGCTAGTTTTATTGCTGGTCGTTTAGCTTTAGGTGATTCTTTAAAAATTGCAGTTCAGCATGCTGAAACATGGTTATTCGGTGTTTTAAAGAACGCCGACACTCCAGTATCAAATGGGCAAAAAATACCAAAAAGATTTTAAAAAAGAAAAAAGGCGCTAAAAGCGCCTTTTTTATTCCCCTCAATTATTGAGGAATACGTAAAACCTGACCAGGGAAAATCTCATCTGGATCTTTTAACATTGGTTTATTTGCTTCAAAGATTTTTGGATATTGATTTGCATCACCATAAAATTCTTTCGCAATTTTTGAAAGGTTATCACCAGATTTCACTGTATAAAATTTGCTTTCTGGTTCAGGAGTTGCAACAGTCATTTGATCATCTACATGTGCCACATGATCAATATTCCCAACAATAAGAATAATTTTTTCTTTATCTGCTTGGCTTTGTACTTGACCATTAATAGTCGCAGTATCAGTTGAACCATTATAGGTTACAGATAAGCCTTCTACCCCTAAACCTAAGCTTTTAATTAAACCTAATAATTTATTTGCGATTTCTTGTGCAGAAGGTTCTGCTGGTGTTGCCGGAGCTGGTTGTGGTTCTGCTGGTGCGGTATTTTTCTTACCAATACCTTTTACAAAATCAAAAAGACCCATCTTTTAGTCCTCATATTCTTGTTTATAATAAAGTCATTAAACTGACCCTTATTGTTATACGTGAAAAAAGAGGCACCTCTGCTATCAATTGAGGTTGATCTTGTAAAAATATGTATCTCTTCTTTTATTTTGCTCAAATAAAAAAAGCCACCTTACGGTGGCCTTCTTTTTATTCAGCAATATGCGAATTAACCAAGTTTTTTAGTTACATAGTCAATTGCAGATTGAACTGTAGTGATTTCGTTAGAATCTTCATCAGGGATAGTGATGTCGAAGTCGTTTTCGAAAGACATTACAAGTTCAACTAGATCTAAAGAGTCAGCACCTAAGTCATCCATAAAAGATGCTTCGTTTTTAATCTCTTCAGCTTTAAGACCAAGTTGTTCTGCAACTGCTTGTTTAACGCGTAGTTCGATATCGCTCACAGGAATTCTCCTCATTGCTTGTGGCGTTTGATTTGCCACTAGTTTAATTGAATATAAAAAATTTTAAAAGTTTATACATCAGCCTTAGGCCATGTATAAACCACCATTTACATGTAATACCGTACCGGTAATGTAACCTGCTTTATCACTTGCAAGGAAACTCACCGCATTTGCGATATCTTGTGGCTCACCTAAGCGATTTAAAGCCACTTGATCACTCATTTTTTTGCGAATGTCTTCACTAAGTGCATCTGTCATTTCTGTTGCAATGAAACCTGGTGCCACACTGTTCACAGTGATTTGGCGGCTACCCATCTCTTTTGCAAGACTACGGCTAAACGCTTCAATACCTGCTTTTGCAGCAGAGTAGTTCGCCTGACCTGGGTTTGCAAAATGTGCAACAACAGAACTAATATTAATAATGCGGCCAAAGCGCGCTTTTGTCATACCTTTAAGCACACGTTTAGATAAACGATATACAGCTTTAAGGTGAATGTTGAGAATGTCATCCCAATCATCTTCTGACATGCGTAGCAATAAATTGTCTTTCGTGATACCCGCATTATTAACCAAAATAAGCACAGGGCCATAGTTTTGTTCAATATGAGAAACGACTGCTTCAATCTCATCGAGATTACGCACATCGAGAGCTAACCCTGCCCCTTGCTCACCAAAGCTTTCACTTAACTTTTGTGCGCCAGATTCAGATGTCGCAGTACCTACAACAAAATAACCGTCTTGAATAAGTTGCTGGGCAATAGCAGCGCCAATGCCCCGACTCGCGCCCGTTACTAATGCAACTTTGCGTTCTTGTGTCATGCAATTTTTCCTTCTGCCACTAAAACAGCATTTAGGGCATCTTCCATTTTACTCTTACTATCGATAGCAAAAGCTTTTTCTATATTTGGTAAACGCTTCGCGAGATTACTCAATACTGTACCAGGTCCACACTCAACAACGTAGTGAATACCTTCGTCTTGTAAAAACTGCATCGTGTCTGTCCATTGTACAGATTGGTACAATTGAGCAGTTAACGCCTGACGCAATTGAGCAACATCGGTAGCTATTCCCGCGTTGACATTTTGTATTACAGGTATGGTAGGCAGCTCAATGGCAGTTTGTTCCAAAGCTTCTGCAAATTTTTCAGCAGCAGGTTTCATCAACGAACAATGTGAAGGAACTGACACAGGTAAAGCAATTGCCTTAGCAGACTGCTCTTTTGCCAAAGCCATTACTTGTTGTACAGATGCTGCACTTCCAGCAATTACGACTTGGCCTTGTGAATTATAGTTTGCAGCTTCTACTGAGCCTTGACCTTCTGCATTCACAATTTGACAAAGTTCAACTACTTTTTCATCAGCCAAACCAAGGATTGCAGCCATAGCTCCTTCACCTTGAGGAACAGCGCTTTGCATGAGTTTGCCACGCAAATTCACGAGTTTCACTGCATCTGCCAAGCTCATAGATCCTGCAGCAACCAAAGCGCTGTATTCACCTAGAGAATGTCCTGCAAGGTACTTAGGTGCCAGACCACCTAAATCAAGCCATACACGCCATAGAGCGATACTGGCAGTTAATAACACAGGTTGGGTATTTTCTGTTTGGTTGAGGCCTTCGCCACTTTGCGCAATATGCCACAGATCAAATCCAAGCGCATCTGAAGCTTCGGCAAAGGTTTGCCCAACCCCACTAAACTGTTCTGCTAGTTCAGCAAGCATACCGACTTTTTGTGAACCTTGACCAGGAAACACAAACGCAGTTTTTGTGGCTAAAGCTACTTGTTCAAGACGTTTAGCAGACATAAGAAATCCTTTTTTGGGTTTTCACTCATTTCTGGAGCGGAAATTTAACATGTTATTTATATTTTTATAATTGCGAAAAACAACAAAAAAAGGGAGCTTTCGCTCCCATTTTTTCTATACTTAAGCATCACGCTTAATGCATATCATACAATTATTCAGCATCAGCTGCTTTAGCGAATAATTGACGACCACGGTAGAAACCGTCTTTAGTAACGTGATGACGACGATGAGTCTCACCAGTTGCTTGGTCTACTGTTAATGCATTCTCGGTTAAAGCGTCATGTGAACGGCGCATGTCACGGCGAGAGCGACTTTTACGGTTTTGCTGAACGGCCATGATGGCTCCTTACAAAGATCGAAAAAATGGATCAGAACAAATTCAGTTGTCTTAACTCACAATTATATCACAAATTATGAGTTAAGTTTACCCTTCAAACCTGCCAAAACATCAAACGGATTATCCCGTTTTTCTTCAACAACATCTTGAACGGTAGGTTGATGTTTATTTTCACAAGCATCATGCTTGGGAGATAAAGGCACCAACAATAACAGTTCATCTTCTAGTAATGCGAGCAAGTTAATCGAGGCAGGCGTATCATAATCGCCTTTCGTCGAAGACTCACTTTCACCTAAAACGATGAAATCAGCATCCTCATCCAAGCGCTCTATCAGTGACTCATCATCTATTAATGCAATATGAAAGTCTAAGACAAGAGGTATTTCAACAGGTTCCAAACAACGTTGGCACTCCATTGGAACTATCGTGTCTATATGACCATCCATCCACACAATGCGATGATATGCATCCATTGATAGCTTACAGTCTATGTTGACCAATTGATTATCAATTGATCCAACAGCTTCACGAGCAATACGAGCAAAGCGAGACAAGGACAGTTGACCTGACCATGTAAAGCCTTGTTCAGCCCATTTAAACGGCTCAATCTGTGCCGGAAAGGTATTTGCTGACATAATTAAGGCGGCAATTCTACAAATTCATCGGTACTCTGTCAAAGATTAAGATACAATTTTGCACTTCTTTAGACAGAACTCGGGGTAAATTAAGCAATGCACCTGTTGCAGCCGCAACCTGAAGTTAACACTTCATTACTCGTTTGCACCCATTCAACTCATCAGAACACGCTTGTGCCTGACATAGTGCAACTCTCACCATGGTCAAGCTCAAAATCAGAGTCTGAGCAAGTCGATTGGCTTATTTTACACTTTAATCACTGGTTTTCCCACCATAATGTGACATTAGTTCGTGGAGATTTTGAACCAGAATATTTCCCGGCAACAAATCAGGGTCCGGCTAAAATCCAATTCGCCCACGGTTTTTTGAACAGCGCGTTACATGAAATCAGTCATTGGTCAATTGCTGGCGAAAAACGCCGCTTATTACCCGATCTAGGATATTGGTACGCTCCCGATGGCCGTACGCAAGAACAACAAAGTCTATTTGAACAAGTAGAAATTAAGCCGCAGGCAATTGAATGGTTATTTGCGCAGTCTTTTGGTAGGAAGTTTAGAGTCTCGCTTGATAACCTGACAGGGGATGGCGGAGACGGCAAAATGTTTAAAGATAATGTTTACACTCAAGTACAACGTTACTTTTCAGGTGAAGCCAAGTTACCACGTGATGCAGCAGCATTTATTGGTTTTATTTGCCAATGTACACGTTCAGGCATAGCATTACAATCAAATGAATTTAAACGTGAACTCCTTGATTAATTGACAAAAAAACCACGTTAATCACTTGCATAGATTATTTAAAAAGCCTAATAATTATTTTAACACTGGCGTGATGGAGTCTCTAAAATATGATGCATTTACATGTACATCCTGAAAATCCACAGCAACGCCTCATTAGCCAAGCGGTTGAACGCATTCGTGCCGGAGATGTTGTGGTTTACCCTACCGATGCTGCCTACGCAATTGGCTGTCAGATCGGTAATAAAAATGCTATGGAACGTATTGCGCAGATTCGTGGTTTAGGGCCAAAGCACCAATATGCAATTATGTGCTGTGATTTATCTGATATTGCAACTTATGCAAAAGTTGATAATGCAACTTATCGGTTATTGAAAGCGAATACCCCAGCCATTACGACTTTTATTTTACCGGCAACCAGTGAAGTTCCGCGTAGGTTAATGCATCCTAAAAAGAAAACCATTGGTTTACGTATTCCAAGCAACCCAATTTGTCAGGCTTTATTAAAAGAACTTGGTGAACCTCTACTCACCAGTACATTAATTTTACCAGGCCAAGAAGACCCACTCGATGATCCATACGATATTGAAAATCAGTTAGATAAACGAATTGATGTATTTATTGATGGCGGTTTCGGTACTTTAACAAGCACAAGTATTGTCGACTTATCGGGTGAACATCCTGAAATTATCCGCCGTGGTATTGGAGATGTAAGTGCTTTTGAATAAGCACTTACAATTTTTACCAACAGTTTTAAAAAAAGTATTATCACTCAAGAAAATACTCTTTATTTATTTTGGATTTTTTTTACACTTTAGTCGTTAAGTAATTTATTAAAAGGCACAATTCATTTAGAATGATTGCCACTATCTGCTGTTCTTCTATTTACAGCTCTCTTTGACTTGAATAACAAGTCTCATGCTTTTGAAAATTCGCGTGGCTTATAATCGTAATGAATCAATCACTTCATCAATCCATGGAAGACGCTCCACACATCCGTGTTTTAGATGAGTGGCATGACAAGATTCCTGAAGATCTCTATATTCCTCCTGCTGCATTTGAGATTTTGCTCGAACAGTTTGAAGGTCCGCTAGATTTTTTAATTTATCTGATTCAAAAAAACGGTTTTGATTTAATTCAAGTCGATATTGCTCCTATAGCAAGTCAATATTTAACCTATATGGATAGCATGAAATCCTTAAATATTGAGCTAACCGCTGACTATATGGTGATGGCAGCCTTATTGGCTGATTTAAAGTCACGTTTACTTTTACCAAAGCCAACAACGATCAGTATTGAAAAAGATCCCAAGCAGGACCTGATTGATCGACTTGAAACCTATCTACGCATTAAGCAAGCGGCAGAACGTTTAGGTCAAATGCCAATTCTTGAGCGTGATACATTCAATGCAAATGTGAGCTTAGGTCATATCGCTCCTGTTTACGAAGGCTATGATATTTCAGCATTACATGATGCATTGTTCTGTATATTTAACCGCCCTGAACCTGTTGTTCATGTTGTAGCTCAAGAGCCTGTATTACTCGAAGAACGTATTGCATATATTAAAGAGAAATTAGAGTCTGGTGACGTGTTAAGTTTTAAAGAATTACTCAATCCTCTGCAAGGTCGCATGGGAATGGTTGTTACATTTATGGCTGTTTTAGAGTTAACCCGTCAACAGCGAGTTAAAATTATTGCATCTGGTATTGAAGCTCCTTTAGCAATTCAAGGATCTTCAATATGAGTTTTGAACAAAATAATACTGATTTGTCATTAGCCGACATTCATCACGAAGTCTTATTACAACTTGAAGCAATTATTTTTGCCAGTGATGCGCCCGTTTCAATTGCCCGTTTAAAAGAAGCATTTAATAATCAGTATAATAAACAACAGCTTCGTCAACTCTTACAACAGCTCGCGCTATTACAACACGGCAGATCTATTGAGTTGATTGAAACAGCGCAAGGGTTTCGCTTTCAGGTAAGATCTAAATATCGTAGTATTATTGCGCAAATTTGGCCAGAGCGACCAACTAAACTGTCGCCTTCATTACTAGAAACGCTGGCCGTCATTGCTTATCATCAACCGGTTACCCGCGCAGATATTGAACAAATTCGTGGTGTGTCTAATAATAGTCAGATTCTTAGAACACTATTTGACTGGAACTGGATTAAAGAAGCCGGTTTTAGAGATTTACCCGGAAGACCCGCGTTGTTAATTACAACGCCACAGTTTCTGAATGCTTTTGGTCTAGCTTCGATAGGCCAATTGCCTCCCCTACAGAACGCCAAGGAAGCCTTTATGGCTCTCGATGCAAATGCACCGAAATCATAAAGAGGTGGACTGTTGATCATTATGTCTAAGGTTGTGCTGTCATGAGTGAAAAATTGCAAAAAGTATTAGCGCGAATCGGATTAGGTTCCCGCCGATATATGGAAGAGGTTATTGCCGCAGGACGCGTGAGTGTAAACGGCCGTGTTGCCCAAGTGGGTGAGCGCATTGAACCAGGCGATGAATTACGCATTGATGGCCGTAAAGTTCAGTTTCAAATTGAAGACGAAATTCGTCGCCGTGTATTGATTTACTATAAGCCAGAAGGTGAAATCTGTTCACGTAATGATCCTGAAAAACGCCCAACCGTATTTGATCATTTACCACAAATTGCGAATGACCGCTGGGTAATGGTAGGTCGTCTAGATATTAACAGTACTGGTTTATTATTATTTACAAATGATGGTGAGCTTGCTAACCGCTTAATGCATCCATCAAATGAAGTTGAACGCGAATATGCTGTTCGAGTGATGGGTGAAGTAACGCCTAAAATACGCCAAAAAATGGTAACTGGCGTAGAGCTTGAGGATGGTCCAGCTAAATTTGAGTCTTTCTCGGAAATTGGTGGTGAAGGTATTAACCGCTGGTACCAAGTTGTTGTGAAAGAAGGTCGTAACCGTGAGGTTCGTCGTATTTTTGAATCACAAGAACTTAAAGTAAGCCGCTTATTACGTACGCGCTACGGTACTGTTATTTTACCACGCGAATTACGTACTGGTCGCTGGATGGAGCTCGATAAAACTGACATCGATAACCTAGCAAAATCTGTTGAGTTAAAACCACGTCAAGGTACAGGTCTATTTGGTATGGCAAAACGCCGTACTGACCGTATGACCGAAAAGCCAATGGCAGCTCGTCGTGGCGGTTACTTACGTCAACAACGTCGTGATGAAGAAAATGAAGCTCCTGTTAACACGGGTAACCAACGTAAATCGACTGGTTTTAACCGTGGTTCTAAGAAATTCTAAAATATTGAATAATATGTAAAAAAACCGCTCAAATCAGAGCGGTTTTTTTACAGCTTTTTTAAAATTAATTCATTTTTTCCAGCTCAATCCATTCAGCTTCAGGGAAATGAATTGCTAAATAGTCTTTCAAATAGTTTGAAGTATCTTGAGAAATTAATGGATCTTTTGATTCATCTTTTAGGTTATAAACCAAAGCTTTTAATTTTAGCCCACGAGACTTGAGCGCTTCAAGGCTAAGTAAAGTATGGTTAATACTTCCTAAACGGCCCGATGTGACTAAAATAACGGGGAACTGGTGCTGAACAACATAATCAATGGTGAGTAAGCTTGTAGTTAATGGCACCATTAATCCACCAGCACCTTCTAACAATACAATTTCAAAATGCTCCGCCAGTGTTTGAGTTGCATTTTCAATTTTTTGAAAATCAATTTCTCGATTATCTAAGCGTGTTGCTAAATGAGGTGAAGCAGGATAACTAAAAATTTCTGGCATGGTGAGCTTGTCATGATCTTCTTGAAACCAACCCTGCCCCATAATTTCACGATGCTTTTCAATATCTTCAGAAATATCAGTATTACCAGTCTGAATGAGTTTTTGGGTAATCACTTTTTTACCCTGCTCAGTCCATAATTTTGCTAAAAAGCCTGTAGCGTAAGTTTTACCAATGTCGGTATCAATCCCACTCACAAAATAGATCTGGCCACTCATTTACTTCACTCTCCGTGCAATACAATAAATCGGATGATATGTTAGGGAATATCCTTCAGCGTACTTAAACCGATCATAATCTTGATAAAATTGTTGTAAAGTTTGCTTAGTCCAACGGTGCTGGGCAGTTGCCGTTACACCTGTTGCTTTTAAATGCTGCAACACGGCTTTAGGCGAATCAAAATAGAGTTGAGTTTCTGACTCTGACAAATGCAAAATCTCAAAACCAGCCTGAGTTAAGGCTCTATTCCAATTTTCAATTGACCAATAACTTAAACCTTGCCCTGTTAATTCTTTAATCTCGATTAAGTTTCTTGGGCCAAAAGTTGAAAAACATAACCAGCTTTTTTCATTTAAAGCAGCATGACAATGTTGAAGTACACGAGGTAAATCTTGCATCCATTGCAAAGCCGAACCAGAAATGATCATGTCGAGCTGCTGGGGAAACGCTAAAGTTTCAACATCCCCAATCAACCATTTCAAATTTTCTTGATGGTTAAAGTGCTGCTGCACATCTGCATACAAGTCATTCAAAATTAACTCTTCAATCTGAAAAGATGCAGCAATAAGACGAGTTAAATTGCCAGAACCACAACCAATTTCAAAGATACGTGACATCGTTGTAGGGCAAAACTGCTGGAGTAAAACCGTTAAATTTTGGCAAATTTGTTTTTGAACAGTTGCATGCTCTGAATAGCTTTGCCCCGCTTTGGCAAAACGCTGGGCAACCAAGTTTTTATTCAGACTCACAGAAAACTCACCAATGCTTCAAGCTCATGTTGCTGTACCATTGACGTTAAAGAAATACGCAAACGCGAACTATTTTTAGGTACGGTTGGTGGACGCACAGGCATGGCATAAAAACCACTTTGCTGAACCTGCTTTGCCTTATCGATAGCAGCCTGACTTTCTCCCACAATGACTGGAATAATATGGCTGGTCGATGGACTTACATAACCCTTTTGCACAACAGCTTGTTGAAGATATTGGCTAATATTTTGTAGATGCTCACGCTGAGATTGGGCATGTAATACTTTTTGAAAAACAAAGTTTGCCCATGCCATAACAATCGGCGGTTGAGCAGTACTGAAAATAAGTGGGCGCATTTTATTAATTAAATAATCTTTAATAATTGGGTGACAAATAATGTATCCCCCCACTGCCGCTAGTGCTTTACCTAATGTCCCCACTAAAAAATCAATATCTTGAATGACATTGTATTGTTCAGCACCCCCTAAACCTTGTTCGCCACGCACACCAATTGAATGTGCTTCATCAACGTATAGCATAGTTTTGGCAAAGCGTTTTTTTAGCTGCACTAAAGCGGCTAAATCAGTTTCATCTCCATCCATACTAAAAATACTTTCAGTCACCACAATGATTCGCTCAATCTTTTCATCATCATGATATTTTTGCAGAAGTTGTTCTAGGTGCTGCAAATCATTATGGCGATAACGTACATATTGCGCACCCGATAAACGTATACCGTCGATCATGCTCGCATGAACCAGCTTATCAGCCAAAATTAAAGTTTTTCCATCGGTAACAGCTGGCAAAATACCGATATTCATGTGGTAGCCACTATTAAATAATAGTGCTGCCCGACCACCAAATGCTTGGCTTAGGCTATTTTCTAATTGTTCATATTCTTCAAAATTACCCGTTAATAAACGTGATGATGAAGAACTAAAATAGCTACGTTTGACTGGAAAATTTTCTAAAAACTCTTCACGAAGTTTTACATCTGCAGCTAATCCAAGATAATCGTTTGAAGCCAAGTTCAGCATCGTTTTATTTTGAATCGTAATAAAACGCTCATGCTGTACATTTTGAGTGAACTGTCTGAAATTGCCGTGTTGTTTTAGTTCATCTAATTCGATAGCAAAATGATCAAGCAACGACATTTCAATGCACTCCCTGCATGGTTTCAACAACCTCAACCATCTGCTCAAGCAAATAGCTTAATTCCTGACTGGTAATCACATAAGGTGGCATTACATACACCAATTTACCAAAAGGACGAATCCAAATTCCACGATCAACAAACTGTTGCTGCAACGTTTTCATATCAACATTAACAGTGAGTTCAACTACCCCTATTGCCCCCAATACTCTTACATCAGCAACATAATCAAGCTGATTGAGTGGTGTTAAGTATTGAGTAAGTTGTTGTTCAATTCGCTCAATATTGGCTTGCCAATCTTGCTCAATTAATAATTGCGTACTTTTTAAGGCAACAGCACAAGCAAGTGGATTAGCCATAAAGGTCGGGCCATGCATAAATACCCCAGCCTCACTGCGACTAATGGTCTCGGCAACATGCTTCGTCGTTAAGGTAGCAGACAATGTCATATAACCACCTGTTAGCCCTTTACCTATGCACATAATGTCTGGCTCAACTTGTGCATGTTCCCACGCAAAGAGCTTACCAGTACGCCCAAACCCTGTCGCAATTTCGTCAAAAATTAATAACAAATTATATTGTTCACAAAGCGCTTTGGCTTGACGCAGATATTCAGGATGATAAAAACGCATGCCCCCTGCACCTTGAACAATTGGTTCGATAATGAGTGCAGCAAGGTTTTCATGATTTTGCTGAATAGCCTGTTCTAGCTCGGCAATATCTTGAGGGTTCCACTCTTCATGAAATTTGGTTTGCGGTGCCGCTACAAAAAAGCGGTTTGGTAAGCTGGTACCAAAAATCTGATGCATGCCTGTAACTGGATCACACACAGACATCGCATTCCATGTATCACCGTGGTAACCAGAACGCGTAGTAATAAAATTTGTTTTTTGCGATTCCCCCTGCGCAGTCCAAAATTGCACAGCCATTTTCAAAGCAACTTCAACAGCAACCGACCCTGAATCTGCATAAAAAATTTTATCGAGACTCGGTGGTGTAATTTTTAAAAGAATTTTTCCAAGTTCAATCGCAGGATCATGAGTGAGTCCACCAAACATGATATGGGACATATTTTGTAATTGGTCTGTCACTGCTTGATTGAGTTCAGGGTGGTTGTAGCCGTGGATCGCACACCACCAAGACGACATACCATCAATTAAAGTCCTACCATCATCTAATTCAATCGTTGCCCCATAAGCACGTTTAACTTTAAATGTGGGTAAAGGTTGGGTCATTGAAGTATAAGGATGCCAAATATGTTCCAAATCAAAATTATCGGTCATCCTATTTACCCTTTTACAGCATTCAAATCTTTCATTGAACACATGTTAAACCTGTTAAGAATGAAAGAAAATTGCGATATCAATCAAAGCTTATTAACTTTGCTGATGAATTGTTAAAAATTGGCAGATTTCTTCAATTGTTCTTTCGACCTGTAGGTAAGGAAAAGTATGTGTAGCATTTGTTAATAGCTTATAACTCATGTTTTTTGTCGCTATATCTTTAAAATTTTCAATAATCTTGCAAGGAATGACGCCATCTTGCTCTGCGAATAAATGAAGCTGTGGACCAGAGTAATTTTTTAAGTTATCTACCAAGTTTAAATGCTCTAACATTTCTAACCCTTGTAATAACAGCTCATACGGAGGCGGGTTTGATATATTTTGCATGTTTAGCCAATCTTTTTTAGCTTGTGCTGAACCTTGAGTAATTAAATAATAAAAGCGTTTTAAAGTCGCTTGTTGGTTTTGCAAAAAAGAAGCCTTAAATTGATTGAACACATCAGCAGGCATTGCAGTTTGCCACGTGTTATTGGCAACAAAACATGGATTAGAAGCAAGCGTAATTAAAGTTTTAGTTAGGCCAGTGCTGTTATAAAAAGAATCAACTAAGTGAGTCGCTAACTGACCTCCTAAGGACCAGCCCATTACAACATCAACCTCAGCCACTAAATCAAGCTGTTTCTGGAAACTACCAGTTAAAACATCAAATATATTAATAAGTTGTACATCACAACCCTTCTGTTGCAAATGTAATTTTAATGATTGCAGAGGTTCAATTCCTCCCCCCCAGCCTGTAATCAATAAAATTTTATTTTGTAACTTCATATGCTTGCCCAGAGCTAGTTTTATAAAGATTATATATTA
>NZ_JRVL01000072.1:0-8530 GCF_054823985.1 Acinetobacter sp. GN11
AAATATGGTCGATAGTATCAAATATTGGACCGAACTCTCCGGATTAGTACCTATAAATGTAAAAGAAGATTTTCGACCGAAATATGTGACACCTCTAGCAGATATTTTTGCTAAATATGATAATTATTTGGAATTGAATGTATCAACTTGGTTATTACATTATTTTATTCAAAAGAATTTTAATGAATTAAATTTTTCACGTTGGTATTTTAATTTCTCAAATAAACAGTTTTTTGAAAAGAATGACTTAATTAAGGATTTAATTAATTGGCTTGAAGGAGAGAATCTAAAAATACCTTCAGAGTCTACGCTACAGAAAGATTGTGATTGTTTTTTACTATGTTATGCAAAAAAAACTAATCGTGGTTTTATGAATGAAGATGCCTTTATTTCTCCTTTAAATGAATTAAATCTCGTTTATCAAGTTGAATCACATAAATTTAAATCTGATTTACTTGAACAAAAGCCTTTATCTCCCCTAGTTTTTTTATATTGTTTAGTTGATTTTTGGAAAGAAAATTTTATAGATTCACCTACGATTAGTGTGGATAGTGTTTTGACGAATCCTGGTAGTCCTGGACGTTTATTTAGAATTAATAGTACCGGTATTGATTACTTCCTTAACCAATGTGCATTAATCGATAATCGTTTCCAATGGTCTGATACTTTAGGTATTAGAAGTCTTGCATGCAATGAAATAAAGAATATTGATCTAGATGGTCTACTTGCGAATATTTATCGAGAGAGTAAGTAAAGATGAATGAAACTAACTTAAATAAATATTATCAGATTAATGTTAATCATTTACTCTCAACTCGACTAGATTCTGATATTTCAAAAGAGTTTTTTGATAAAGTAGTTTTTCACGGAACAGCTTATAATTCTTTATTAACAATAGCTGATTCATTTATTTCTACTAATCAGTCAACCTTTACTTTGACTGGTAGTTATGGTACGGGAAAGTCAACTCTTGGTGCTATTTTAACTGGTTTAATAAACAATGACATACTTATAAGAGAATCGGTTAGAAAGCTAATATCTGAAAAAAAATTACTTAAGAAGTTGGATAAAGTTTTTAGTTATTCAGATGAAAAGCCATGGTTAATTATTAAAGCAGTAGGAGGAGTATCTTCTCCTTTAGAGCTTTTTTATAGAGCTATTATACAAGCTTTAAAAAATGCTAATTTAATAAATGTCTTTGAAAATGATTTATTCTTTTTAGAGTTTGAAGAAATCAACAATGAGTATCACCTTATTGAATGGATTGATACTATATTTAGAAAATTAGAAGGAAAAATTTCGGGAACGCTTTTTGTTCTTGATGAAATGGGTAAGTTACTTGAGAATATTGCAAGAAAATCTGGTGATTTACATCTATTTCAAGAGTTATCAGAAAAAATAAATAGACTTTCTACTAAAGAATGTCCTTTTATTTTTATTGGTATTTTGCATCAGTCATTTTCAGACTATGCTAAAGGACTAAGTCATCAAATATCTCTAGAATGGTCAAAGATTCAAGGACGCTATATTGATGTCGCTTATAGAATTTCTTTGGATGAGTCAATCGCTTTAGTTTCTAAAACGATTAAACGAACCAATAAAAAATTACCAGAAAAAATCGAATCATTAAATGAATGTTTAATAGAAAATATTAAAGAATCAGTTAATTCTAGGTTAACAGATAATAATCCCAAAATTAAGCAGTATTTTAAGGATGCTTTACCTTTGCATCCATTGACAACAGTCTTATTAGGCGCGATATCTAAAAGTAGTTTTAGCCAAAATGAACGAAGTATTTTTAGCTTTCTTTTATCTGTAGAGCCATATAGTTTTAGAAGGTTTTTAGAAACAGATGTTTTATATAATGAGACATATACAATTGTCGATTTATGGGATTATTTAAGTCAAAATTTGCAGCATCAAATACTTAGTTCAAAAGAAGGTCATGCTTGGGGAGTGGTTGAGCAGGCTATTACTTTGCTTAGTCAAAAGCTTAATAGTGTAGAAGAAAATGATCCATTATTTACTGATATATATTTTAAGTTAATTAAAGCAATTGCAATGATGAATATATTTGGTAAGACTTTAGGAGTTTATCCTACTAGAAACTTATTATTATTTTCATTGCCGTTTATAGATTTAACTCAAAAAAAAATAGTATCAGTTTGTTTGGAAAATCTTGTTAAATGGGGACTTGTTACTTATTGGAATAGAACTAATTCATATGAAGTTGTTGAAACTTCAGAGTTGAATATACAACAACTCCTTAATGAAAAATTACTTACCTTAAGCCAGCATCAAAACTATTTAGATTATATTGAATATAATAGTAATACTGTTTTAGCTAAAAGATACTATCAACAAAAAGGTATTATGCGTTGGATGGAACAGCATTTAATCATTAATTCAACAGATCTTAAAAAGCTAGATACTAAATTTAATATTTTAAAAAACAAAGCATTTTCATATTTTGTGTTAATAGCTGAGCAATCTTTAACTGAACAAAAACTTGAGAAATTATCAAAAGAATACCCTAATTTTGCTATTGCTAAATTAAATAATTTAAATGAAATTAGTATATGGGCAAAAGAAATTTTTGCTTTAAAACAATTAAATATAGAACTGCCAAAGATTAATATTGATCAGGCCGCTAAGAGAGAATATGAGCAACGATTAAATTTTGCTTACCAGCAACTTGATATTTTATTCCAAGAGTCTTTTGATAATAGCGATTGGTTCTACGCAGGGGGTGCGGTAGAAAAAAAATCACTCTCAATGATGGTCTCTGATTTTGCTGATACTAAATTTTCTGCATGTCCTTCTGTCTTTAATGAATTAGTTGTTAGAAATGATGTGTCTAGTTCAGCTGCATTTGGGCGTAGAAAGTTAATGGAGATAATGTTAGAGCATACAGCTGAAGAAAATCTTGGTATCGAAAAATTTCCACCAGAAAAAGCAATATATCTTTCATGTTTAAAAGAATTAGGATTACATCGACTGAATCAAGAATCAGGAGCATGGTTCTTTTCATTTCCAAATGTAGGAGATGAGAAATTTACTGTTAATCATAAAATGATAGCTTATTTATTTGAGGAAGGTTTCAATCTATTAAAGAATAGAAAAGAGATTGTCAAAATATCTGAGCTTTACGATTTGTGGTCTAAGCCACCATTTGGCCTTCCTCAAGGTATTTTGCCTATATGGGGATTAGCTCTGCTGCTAGCAAAGCAAGATGCTTTAGCATTTTATGATCAAGATATTAGTCAAGGTTTTAGATTTATTAGCGAAATGGATGAGGAGTTTATAAATAAGTTAATTAAACATCCAACTGAGGTTGGGGTAACTTTTATTCGTGATCAATTAGAAAAGAATAAATTTATAGATATCCTTACTGCTGTTATCAATGATATCCATAATAAAAATATAGAAGCTAATCCCTTACAAATTGCTCGTTATATAGTTTCTTATGTGGTTAAGCAGCCTAATTGGGTAAAATTTTCAAAAGATATCAACTATTTTAGTAAAACTACCCAAAAATTAAGAGGGTTTATTGTTAAGGCTGATGACCCTTATAAACTCCTGTTTGATGATATGTATGAGTTATTCGATATACATATACTTGATGAAGTTAAGTTTAAATCGAATATTGCAGATTTTTTCTTACAAATTGACAGTGCAAAAAATTCTTTATTGCAAGATTTTTTATCTAAACTAGAAGAGGAATTAGGTGAGTTTGATAAGGAATTGATGCAATATGCAAAAATTATTAGTCAATCTGCGGCAGATTGGCAAATGCAAAAATTTGCTTATCATATTGCTAATAGAAATGAAGAATCTAATCAATGGATTATCAATCTTATAACTTTACTATCTCAAGTCCCTGAAAGAGATTGGACTGATGATAGTATTAAAAAAGCATTTGAAATGATATCAAGTTCTGTCTACCGTTTTAAGCAACTTTGTTTTTTTGTAAAAAATGGTCATCCTGATCTTATTGATACTAAAGATCAAAAGCACTTAGCTATTATTGTTAATACAGATAATGGATTAGAAGAATATAATAGAGACATACGTATTAGTAGTAAGGTTCAAGAAAAGATTGTTATGGCGGCTAATAGTTTTAGAACTTTTATAGAAAATCAAGATGATCTAAATAAAGATGCAAAAGCATTAGTCTTATATGAATTACTTAAAGATTATTTAAGTCCAGTTTCGGAGGAGAAGAACAAGTATGTCGATTAGGAAAATAAAACATGTACTTGGTCTTTCTGGCGGAAAAGATAGTGCAGCATTAGCGGTCTATATGCGAGATAATTATCCAGACCTAGATATTGAATATTTTTTTACAGATACGGGTAAAGAACTTCCAGAAGTCATGGATTATTTAAATAAGTTAGAAGCATATTTAGGTAAACCAATCTTACGTTTGGGATCTGATAAGGACTTTGATTATTGGTTAAAAGAATATAATCACTTTTTACCTTCCGGACATCAACGCTGGTGTACTGTTCAAATGAAATTGGTGCCATTTGAAAAGTGGGTAAAACCATTTTTGGATGAAGGTTATGAAATTATAAGTTATGTTGGCATTCGGGCTGATGAACCATGGCGTGAAGGTTATGTCCCTACCCAAAAATTTTTAACGACTAAAATGCCATTTGCAGAAGATGGTCTAATTAAAGACGATATATTAAATATTTTAGAAGGAACAGGCTTAGGATTGCCAAAATATTATGAATGGCGTTCAAGGAGTGGATGCACATTTTGCTTTTACCAGAGAAAAATTGAATGGGTACGTTTGAAAGAGCGTCATCCAGATAAGTTTGAAGAAGCTAAAGCTTATGAAAAACACTTAGCTGATAAAAAATCTACAAATGGTGAAACCTATTATTGGATGGGGAAAAATACACCTCTTAGTTCACTTGAAGACCCTGAACGTGTAGCCCAAATTAAAGCTGATCATGAACAGAAATTAGTTAAGTTTAAGAAAAAGCGTCGTCGTAATGCTTTGCATGATGACCATTTAATTGAAATGATTGATTTAGATACTGTTTATGATGAGATGGAAGGTGGTGGTGCTTGTGTAACGTGTTATAAATAAAAGAAGGGCTACTTACGTAGCCTTTTCTGTTTCTGTTTCTGTTTCTGTTTCTGTTTCTAAAATTGCTTGTTTAAAAGTTTCTAAGAACTCACTAGTAGAGGTATATCTTCTATTATTGTCATGCTGCAATCCTCTTACTATTGGATCATATAGTTGCTTTGGGCCATCAAAATCATCTAGAGATAAAATACCACTAGGATGTTTCCGATTTATAATAAACCAAAAAATTGCACACATTTGATAAATGTCAGATTTAAAGATAATATCTTTTCGATGTTCTTCAATATCTAGATATCTTGTATATGCTTCCGGTGATAACCAAAATCTGGGACCAATAGCCTTTGTAGGTGATGTAATTTCAGGGCTTGTACCATCTAATTTGCTACATAACCCAAAATCACTGATAACCCAGTGGCTATCAGTAACTAGGATGTTTTCAGGTTTTAGGTCTCTATGAATAGCGATTTCATGTAATGTATTTAGACCTTCACACAAACCTATAATTTGAGCAGAATAAATCGAGAAGTCTAATTTATGTTCTCTAATAAAGTTCTTTAGATTACATTCTGCTTTTTCCATGACTATAAACAAAGCATTGATATCACGAAGAGGTTTTCGATGTTTATCAAGCATTTTAATTTTTATAATTTTATGACCATAATATTTAATTATATTCTCATGTTTAGTATGTTTCAAAATTTCTAATTCTGTGTGAATACGTTCAGCTTCTTTATTGGAGAAAAGTGGAATAATTTTTACAGCAAAAAAATTTCCTGTTTGTACATTTAAATAGTTGTTGACAATTCCATTACCACCATCATCAATGTGACTTTCATATTGATAAACCATTCCGTTAATAATTAGATTTTCTTCAATTTGATATGAAGTTCTATTTATATCTATATGAATCATTCTTCAAAATCTCCGAACAAGCTTTTAAGATGTTCATCGTTTAATTCAGAAGAAAGGTTGAAAGAAGCTAAGAATTCATCAATTTTTATAAATGAGTCTGAATGGTAACATTTCTCATCAATTGTCTTTAAGTTAGATGCTTGAAATGGATTACATTTATTCATCACGAATAGTCTATTATCTTTTTTTGAATCAATTACTTCTTCACAAATTGAACACTCTTGACCTGCAGCCTCACCAAGGAGTTCATATCTTCGAGGATCCAATGAAGTATAAAAACTGATGTAAATTTTAAAATTTTGCTCATCGATATATTTTTTTTGGTCATTTAAAAAACTATAAAATTTATCAAAATTATAATAGGTTCCACTTAATACAATTTTTAGGAAATCAGCTCTCCATTTTCTAGAGTAACTTGAGTTTGCAGAAGTTACACATCGTATAGCATATTCTTGAAATATTTTATTAGTGTCTTCAGAAGGTGAAATAGATTCATCTAATAAAATGAAGTCATCAATAAGAGCACTTATTTGTGAAGTATTAGCAAGAGATAAATTTTGCTGAGTAAAAAAATCAATAGCTATTATTAGTGAATAAAAATCTGATTTTTGTTTAAATCGCGTTTTAGAGATTAAATTTTCAGGAAATAAAATTTCTATTTCTTTTAAAATTTTTGAAAAACGATCTGCTAAATTAGATAAATCAGCTGAGTTATATTTTCTATAAAAATCATCTAGTGATTCTTTTTTCTCTTGAGGACCTTCAATAAGAGCAGCGAGTATCTCTGAAATAAACTCTACATCTAACAAGCGTCTACGAGTAGCGACAGAGAAAATTTTCCAATCCTCTAAAATCGGTAGAGCAGCTATATTTTCAGACAATTGATAAAAGGAACCAGGAAATTCAGCTTTTCGCAGCTCTTGACTATTTAGGGGTACTGTATACTTATTTAATCTTGTATATATTTCTCTGTATTGTTCTTCAGAGTAGCCATAAGCCTCGTTGCAATCAATAAGATACTGATCTATATGATTTATTGTATCTTGTGGTAAGTCTTTATAGAATTTACCTAAAAACTCACCTTCATATGGCTCATCTAAAGAGAACTTATTATTTATAAATTCTAAAATAGCTGTAATCCTTTGTTGACCATCGATAATTTTTCTTTTTGTAACCCCTTCTTCATTCTTAACATTTTGAATAAAAATTTTCGGAATAGGGTAAGCCTTTAAAATAGTATCTATAAGCATAATTTTCGAAGTCTTATTCCAAACAGACATACGTTGAAAACTAGGCTGAATTATAAGTTTATTATCCTTAGACCAATCATTAAAATCATTGATTGTATGACCACTAGATTTCCATGTACCCATTAAATTATCCTTTTATATTAGATTTAAAAAATGGCAGTATTAAATCATATTTTGAATTGTAATCTAAACTTAAACGTAATGAATTTATTGAATTTTCATAAGTTACTCCTATCTCCCGTAGTACATAAGACATCTCAATATTCATAGATGAACACGCTGAGCCTTGAGAACATAGAAAATCTGATTTAGCTACAAAATGTGCAGCATTAAAGTTAGGAAGTCTTATATTTAAAATATGAGGGATAAAATTTATCTTTGGAGTATTGATTGATCCACCAATTTCGATAACTTTATCTCGTACCAAGGAATTTATTTTATTCACTTCCTCAAAACTATCTTCAATGGTTTGGTCTTCTACAGCTGCACCGAATCCTAAAATCAAAGGGGTAGCAAGAGTACCGCCTCTTAACCCATGTTCTTGACCAGCTCCATGAATAACAGGTTGGATCCTAGTTTCTCTCAAGTCTCTAATATACAGTGCTCCAATACCTTTAGGACCATAAATTTTATGGGCAGATAAAGAGAGCATATCTATATTTAACTTATCAACATCGATAGGGATTTTTTTGTAAGATTGGGCTGCATCTACATGAAATTTTATATCTTTTTCAAAGCAAGCCTCTCCAATTTCTTTGATTGGTTGGATTGAACCTATTTCATTATTCACATGCATTATACTGACTAAAACAGTATCAGGTCGCATAGCTTTAATAACATCTAGAGCATCAATAATTCCATTTTTCTGTGGTGAAATATAAGTAATTTCATATCCATGCTCTTTCTCAAGAAAATTACATATAGATAAAATACATTTATGCTCAATTGATGACGTAATAATGTGGTTACCCTTATCTTTATTTGCTAAGACATAACCCTTAATTGCCAAGTTATTTGACTCAGATCCACCACTAGTGAAAATAATTTCACTTTTATATGCTCCAATTGAATTAGCAATTATATCCCTAACACTTTCAATTTTTTCTGCAGAACTACGACCTAATTTATGGGCAGAGGATGGATTTGAATACTCTTCTTCAAATGCGCGAAATAGTTCTTTTTGCACAGAAGGGAGAAGTGGTGTGGATGCTGCGAAATCTAAATAAATCATCTTTGATCTAATGACAAAACAGATATATTAAGCATC
>NZ_JRVL01000073.1:0-5144 GCF_054823985.1 Acinetobacter sp. GN11
TTATAGCGGCAGTTTCTCTCTTAAATATAACAAATGCACAAGCTGCAGATGGCACAATTACTATTAATGGTCTTGTTACGGATAATACTTGTACTATTGATACTGGAGATAAAAACTTAACAATCAATCTGCCTACAGTTTCATCTCAAACATTAAAAAATGCAGGTGATGTGGCTGGTCGTACCCCATTTCAAATTAATTTAACGAACTGTTCTTCTGCTGGCAAAGTAGCCACTTATTTTGAGCCGGGCGCTACCGTTGATTTTAATACTGGTCGTTTGTTAAACCAAGCAACTTCGGGCGGGGCAACAAACGTGAATATCCAGTTGCTAGGTAGTAATAATGCTGTAATTCCTGTACTAGCTACAAGCACAAATGGAACTCAGACCAACTCACAATGGGTGAATGTTTCAGCAGGTGGTGATGCTGACCTTAACTATTATGCTGAGTATTATGCTACAGGTGCTTCTACTGCTGGTACGGTAACGTCTCAAGTAAAATACACCATTATTTATCAATAAAATTAAAATTGAAGCTTCTATTTAAAGATAGAAGCTATCTCCTATCTATTATTCATTATTGAGAATATGACTCATGCTTTTTCGTGGTCGTAAGTTTTTTGGGGGATTAGTTTGCCTACAGGTAGCACTGACTACCACAGGTCATACTGAAATTATTTTACATGGAACTCGTGTCATTTATCCTTCAAATGCACGTGAAATCACATTACAACTGAGTAATAACGGTACAGCTCCGTCTCTTATTCAGGCTTGGATTGATGATGGAAATGCAAAATCAACTCCCGATGAAGCAAATGTGCCTTTTATTATTACCCCCCCGATTTCACGAGTAGAAGCAACTAAAGGCCAAACTTTAAGAATTACAGCTCTACCTAATTCATCCCAATTAAGTCAGCAACAAGAATCAATTTTCTGGCTTAATGTTTTAGATATACCTCCTAAACCCGAAGGCAAAACTCAACAAGACCAAAGTACCCCAATTTCTAATAATTTTTTACAGCTCGCTGTTCGTTCGCGAATTAAGTTCTTTTATCGTCCTATAGATCTAAAAGAAAATATTGAACAGCTAAGTGAAAAAGTTCAATGGAAAATAAATGATCAATATCTAGTAGTAAAGAACCCGACTCCCTTTTTCCTCACTATCACTTCCATTTTTCAAGGAACTGAAGGCCATAAAGCAGACTTGTTACAACAAGGTTTAATGGTTGCCCCTTTTTCAGAAGATAAAATAAAACTTAAAAATAAAAATGTATCAGATATGAGCTTTGTATATATCAATGATTACGGTGGAAGAGTTGAACATCCAATAAAGTTCTAACCTTACTGTATTACTTAAAAAAACCTAAATACCTATCATGAATAGGCTCTAAAACTATGTCTAAATGGTTTATACCTTATATATGTTTAAAAAGCCCTTTTACTTGTTATGTGGCCTCAACTATTGCGTTATTTATGCCTTTGGGAGCATCTGCGGAAAATAATGTTGATGTTTCAGCTTTCTCAAAAGCAGAATTTGATAGCAATTTTTTAGTCGGTAACGCGCAAAAAATTGATATTGGTCGTTTCAAATATGGAAACCCCATTTTAGCTGGCGAATATAGCTTAGATGTCTATATTAATGGCCAATGGTTGGGTAAACGACGCATGCGCTTTAATGCCAGCTCTCCTAACGTAAATGCCGAAACCTGTTTTACAGAAGCCATGTTACTAGAATATGGCGTAAAAGCTGATGTGCTTAGCCAACATTCTCATACATCCTCTCTTTCTTGTGATGCACTGGGTCATTGGATAGATAATGCTTTTTATTTATTTGATAGTTCTCGTTTAAGAATTGATATCTCTATCCCCCAAGTCACATTAGAAAAAAATGCACAGGGCTATATCGATCCACATCTTTGGGATCGAGGTATTAATGCAGCTTTTTTGACATACAACACGACTGCTTATCGAATAGTTAACGAACAACATGAAAGTACATATGCTTTTATGGGGACTAATCTTGGAGCAAATTTAGCAAGTTGGCAATTTCGCCATAATGGACAATGGAAATGGCAAGGCCAATCCAACTCACAACCTAATAATTCTTCTTATAGTTCAACAAATACATATATACAAAAAGCATTTCCAAAAATTAATGGTGTTGTGACTTTAGGCGATTATTTTACTAATAGTGATTTTATCGATGCTTTACCGTATCGCGGCGTAAATATTTCAAGTGATGACCGAATGCTTCCAAACAGTATGCTCGGTTATGCTCCCAGAGTGAGAGGTTATGCAAAAACCAATGCGAAAGTCGAGGTTAGACAACAAGGCAACTTAATTTATCAGACAACAGTACCACCCGGAAATTTTGAAATTAATGATCTTTACCCAACAGGGTTTGGAGGTGAGCTACAAGTTTCAGTAATTGAATCTAATGGCGTAATTCAGAAATTCGCTATTCCCTATGCTTCTGTGGTCGAAATGCTACGTCCGCAAATGAGTCGATACTCTTTCACTTTAGGGCAGTTTCGAGATTCAAACCTTGGCCTAAATCCGTGGCTAATACAAGGTAAGTATCAACGGGGAATTAATAATTACCTTACAACTTATAGCGCAGTTCAAGCAACGCAACAATATCTCTCCTTATTACTAGGTACGGCTTTTTCAACACCTATTGGAGCGATTTCTTTTGATGCGACCCAGTCAAAAGCTGAGTTTGATCATCAACTTAAAATGACTGGGCAAAGTTATCGTTTAAGCTACAGTAAGTTATTTTCTCCAACCAATACTAATTTAACATTAGCTACTTATCGCTATTCAACTGAAAACTACCTGAAATTGCGTGATGCAATTTTAATTCAAGATTTACAACAACAAAATATTGACAGCTTCTCTGTAGGCAAACAAAAAAGTGAATTCCAGATTACTTTAAATCAAGTGCTTCCAAAACAATGGGGAAATTTTTACTTAGTCGGTTCATGGATAAATTATTGGAATCAACCCACGACCAATAAACAGTTCCAATTAGGTTATAGCAATCAATTTAAAGATTTAACTTATAGTTTATCTGCAATGAGTAGCGAGATTGAAGAAGACGGTGCTCGCACAGGACAAGATACACAGTACCTTGCTTCTTTATCTTTTCCATTAGATTTTAAGAAAACTTCTCTTACTTTTAATAGTGTTATTGGTGATGACAGTCAGATTTTAAGCTTCAGTGGCTTTACAGGAAATCGCTTAAACTACGGCGCATCAATTTCTAATCAGGACCATGATCAAACCAACCTAAATATTAATGGCACCTATAAAACAAACTATACAACACTTGGTGCTTCATTCAGTCATGCAGATTCATACCAACAAGAAATGCTTAGCTTCAGTGGCAATGTTGTTGCACATTCTCAAGGAATTTTGTTTGGGCCAGATCAAGCCCAAACCATGGTGTTGGTCTATGCGCCGGATGCTACTGGAGCACAAGTCGGTAATACACCCGGGCTAAGTATTAACAAAAACGGATATGCCGTTATTCCCTATGTTACGCCTTACCGTATGAATGACATTAGTCTTGACCCACAAGGTATGTCTACCCAAGTTGAACTTGCTGAAAGCAGTTTACGGATTGCACCCTATGCAGGTTCGATCACTAAAGTTCAATTCTCAACAAAAAAAGGTTATGCACTTTTTATTAGTACAACAACATTAGATGGTTCACATCTACCTTTTGCCGCACAGGTATATAACCAGAATAACGAAGTAATAGGCATTGTCGCACAAGGCAGTCGCATTTATTTACGCACACCCTTAACCCATGATCGTTTATATGTGAAATGGGGAAATACGAGTACTGAAAAATGTGAAATTGAATACGATATAGCGGATCAAATAAAGCATAACAACCAACCAATTATTATGACAAAGGCAGTCTGTAAATGAATAATATTTTAAAAAAAATTGGATTTTTGGCAGTGAGTCTATTTGCTTATACCCATACAAATGCAAATTGCAATTTAAGTAAAGGATTTACTACCGTCGATATTCCAATGACGATAGGTAAAATCGTAGTAAAACCAAACGATCCAATAGGAACGATCTTACAAAAGAATACTTTTACAATATCTCCTAATAATTCTACTGCAACTTGTAATCGAGCAAGTGATCAAATTATTGCAGCTCTCCCCTTAAATTATCCAATTAGCCTAATAGGCAATAATGTTTATGCCACCAATATTCCGGGTATTGGTATTCGACTTTATCGCGAAGCTGCCGATGCTTCAGATTTTTCAGGATATTATCCTTATCGACGTACATTAACACCCAATCAAACCTATACACTTTCCCCCGGGTATTTTGTTATGGAAGTTATTAAAACAGCCATGACAACTGGTTCTGGCGCACTAGTTGCAGGCCGTTACAGTACCTATTACGTATCAGGGCAACAGAACCGCCCATTTTTAACCACTACCGTATTAAGTAATGCCCCTATTCTTATTGCGTCTTCATCTTGTGAAATTCAAAATGGTGTAGATTCACCAGTTCAACTTCCAACCGTGATGAAATCAGGCTTTCGAGCGATTGGGTCAACCCAAGGGGAACAGAATTTTAATCTATCAATCTTATGTAATGGTGGCGAAAATAACTCTGGTATCGCTACGAGCAATACGATCAGCTTAAGTTTTGATTATAATTCTGACACCTCAAATAATCAGGTGATTAACAACAGTGCTGCGAATGCAATAAAAGCTAACGGCGTCGGTGTTGAACTGTTATGGAATATGAGTGGAGCAAATAAGCCGATTCAAAAAGCAACCAAACTCAATATAGGTAGCGTGAGCTCCAACCAAACTGTTGAATATGATATTCCTTTAACTGCCCGTTATTATCAGACCGCCACCAATGTGACCGCAGGTGAGGTTAAAGCCACAGCGACGGTGACGATTCAATATGATTAACTATTCTCTATAAAATTACTAAAAACAAAGAAGCTTAACGCTACCAAGGGAACACAAAGGCTATTTTTTTAACTTTGTAGTTCTATTAAAAAATCACATAAAAAAATGCTCATAAGCAAAAATAGCAAATGAGCATTAGTGATAACCACTTAACCTGAAATACAAATTGTGGGAAATAGATCACAATTTGCAT
>NZ_JRVL01000074.1:0-2726 GCF_054823985.1 Acinetobacter sp. GN11
AATAGTCTTGGTAATTTAGCCTATGTTAATATTTTTGCACCAGGTAAAAAGCCAGGTAAAGATAATGCATTATTAATTGGTTCAACTGTAGGATCTAAAGGAGAACTTACTTTACCAGTCGATGGTGATTATATTGTTCAGGTTTATCAAATGCGTAATAGTGCTCATAAAAATAAAACTGTGAAATATAATTTAGACATCGAAATATTAAATAAAGTAAAAAAATAATGATGGATAGAATTTACTAGCTCTCAAAAGAGAACTAGTAAATTTGAAGAAAAAGACATCAATAATGATTAATCGGCTAAAACAAAGGACTCATGAATAGCACAACTTTCAACAAAAGTTTGATCATGTGAAATGAGCAATACAGCGCCTTCATAGCTTTGAATAGCGGTAGCTAATAGTTCTCTAGATTCAATATCTAAATGATTTTCTGGTTCATCTAATAACAGCAGTTCAGGGGTAGGATGTTTCTGGCTAAGCGCCGATAAGGCTACTTTGAGTTTTTCACCACCACTGAGCTGAGACAAAAGTTGTGTACCTTTATCACCTCGAATTCGAAGTTGACCTAATAGATTTCGCCATTCTAGTTCTGAAAGCTCACTATTCATGTGGGTTAGATTTTTAATCACCGTCATTTCATCACATAAAAAGCTAAAGTTTTGGTCCAGATAAAAGCAATCTACAAATAAGTGAATGCTGTCACATGGCTGTTTATTTTGAGCATGAATTGCTTTGAGTAATGTTGATTTACCAATACCATTTTGGCCAGTTATGTGAATTTTTTCGGCTGCCTGAACTGCTAAATCTATGGGTTTTAGCGTTCCATATTTCAGTTTAAGCCCTTTAATTCGAAGAATTTCTCCAGATTTCTTATGAAAAGTAGGGAAGAGAAACTGTTGTGGCTTGACGGTTTCAAGACGCATTTTTTTGTCTGTTAAATCATTTTGACTGTTCGAAATCTGTCGTTGGTGCTGAGACTGTATGGCAGCAATACTTTGGCCTGCTTGTTCCTTTTTAAAATCGAGCAGAATTTTGGCTTGAGAATTTGATTCGCGTAATTTATTTCCAGCACGTTCACGTTTTTGAGCTTTCATTAATACTTCATGCTGCTTTTGCTTCATGTATTTAACGTCGCGTTGGCCTTGTTGAACAGATTGCTCTAAAGCTGCAACATGAGTTTGATACTGGTCATAAAATTTTTCATAGTTTCCCGTTGTGTGATGTAAACCATGTTCATTCAAATGATAAATATGGTCTACTTCATTCAATAAACTACGATCATGACTAATGATAAGCGCACCTGTTGGGTGTTTCCTCAAATGATCAATTAACCATTTTCTAGATTCCTGATCTAGATGATTACTAGGTTCATCAAGTAGTAAATAATGATCTGATTTTAAAAATAAGCAGCTCAATGCCAATTTAGTTTTTTGACCTTCGCTTAGGTTTTTCACTGGAAAGTCTAGATCTGTTGGTAAACCCGCAGACTCCAATAAATTATTCCATAAGGTGGGGAGGTCCCATTTACCTTCTAACAAATCATAATCATCGAAGTTGGCAACACCTTGTTCAACTCTTTTAAAAGTGAGATAAACATCTAAGATATCTAATGCTTCGGAAATGGTCTGTGCTGCTAAACGATGTAACTGAGGTAAATATGCATGCTTTACATGCCAAGATATTTGCCCAGATGTCAGAATTAAATCTGATTTAAGCGTCTGATTTAACATTTGCGTAAGCAAAGACTTACCTTGACCATTACGGCCAATTAAAGCAGATACTTGATGCGATTCAAGGTTAAAATTTAGTTGTTGAAACATGACTTTAGATGGAAATTCTAAAGAGAGTTGTGCTATTACACATGCCTGCTGAGTCATAAAAAACCTCATAAATACAGGATGTACAAAATAGGAAAAGTAGTTTTAAGCAGAGACGTTAAATCACAAAAAATAGTCTATTTTGCACATCAAAAAAAGAAAAATTGATGAGAAAAAAAGACTTACTTCATTGGCGTGACTCACGAAATTGGAAGAATAAGAAACTATTCTAACTGGATTTTTGATTAGTGTAAAATTTATGCAATTTATTTTATTAAAAAACCCAATCGTTGGATTGGGTTTTTTTGCATCTAAAAAGTTTATTCTTTTACAACCAATACCTGAATTTTGGTACTGTTTAAAACATCTTGAGCAAAGCTACCCAAAATAAGTTTTTGGAAGCCTTTGCGACCATGAGAACCAATCACAATCAAATCGGAACCTAAGCCTTCTACAGCTTTTAAAATACCATCTGAAGAAATTTCACCTTGGATGATTTGAGTTTCGGCATCAACACCTTCTTCGGCACATAAAGCTTTTACAGTTGCGAGTGTTTTTTCTGCATTTGCTCGTGCTTCAACAAAATAATCTTTTACAACAGGTGAGATGTAATAAAAATCTACACCGCTAAAAGGATCTACCGCAACTAAGCTAATAGCGGTCAATTTGCTCCCAAAAGCTTTTGCAATATGAGCTGCTTGTCTTGCTGCCGCTAAAGAAATTTCCGAACCATCGACTGGTACAATAATATGTTGGTAATTCATAATGTTATTCCTCTTATTTACAGTTGTTATATGTATGAAGCATTTATTAATTAAAGATTAACATATTTCATTCTCGGTAAACATCTATTCGGCCACAGGAAAGAAAAATTAAATAAATTTATTTTAAATCATGGGTTTG
>NZ_JRVL01000075.1:0-25105 GCF_054823985.1 Acinetobacter sp. GN11
TTTGAAAGAAAAAATACTATTAGCAACTATAGTACATAGTGATAATAAAGAAAAAATTAAAAGACTAACAACTATAGCATTAGAAAAAAATTCTTTTTTTTCCTCTTCGTTTACCCTATCACTCAATACAATATAATCAAATCGCAAAGCAGCAACAATCGCAAACACTGAAGCAAAACTTAAGTACCAACCTAATTCACCAAATACTTCTGGCTTATAAAGTCGTGAAGATATCATAACAGATACTGCTACGAGCAACTGTATAACTATCCCTCCTGCTATAAGTTTGGATAAAATCTTCATACACTCTATCTATTCTTTATAAACTTAAGTGGATTACCCGCATGTATTTGCATTGATGGAATTTCTATACTTTTTACAATAGATTCAGCACCAATAATTGTACCTTTGCGAATTATAGTATTTAGAAAAATACTAGAACCACGACCTATCCACACATCTTCTTCTATTAAAATTTCGCCCCTCTTCATCCCTTGTTTATTTATTGGCTCACTTTTATCAAATAAGTGCTGTGCATCTCTGATAGATACCCACTCTGCAATTAGAGTATTATTCTGTATTTCAACCTTATTAATTGCAGAAATCACAACTCCTTGTGTCATTTTCACATAATCACCTATTATTAATTTACCTAATGGTGGTATATCAAAATGACTAAAAGCACCTATATCACACTTTTTACCAATCACTATTCCTTTATGTGGAGGATATTTGAAAATAACATTCTTCCCTACTTTAGGAATACCTTTACAAACTCCCCCACATAAATGTATAAGCAAAAAAAGTTTTAGACCTCTATAATAATCCCCTAGCCTAAAAAAAATTTTAAATAAATTATACATTTATAGAATACCTTTAGTATCTACAACATAGGAAAAAGAGAAGTCCATATTTTTAAATTGTTTATGATCAACCAAAATTAAATGGATGTCTGCTTGCTGATGCTCTTCAACAGAAATCAGTTTAATATTTGAAGGAAGTTGGTTTGGGAGTTCATTGATATTCGGTTCTACTGCGAGAATATTTAAACCTTGGCTCGCCAACTTTCTAGTGATCTCAAGTGCTGGACTCTCACGAAGATCATCAATATCAGGTTTAAAAGCTAAGCCATAGCAAGCAATAGTTACATCTTGAATTGTCTTGTTTGGATTAGCTTGTAAAAATTCGGCAATTTTAATTTTAACTTGGTCGATGACCCATTCAGGTTTTGCATCATTTACTTCACGTGCAGTACGAATCAACCGCGCTTGCTCTGGCGTTTTAGCAACAATAAACCATGGATCAACAGCAATACAATGTCCACCCACACCAGGGCCAGGTTGTAAAATATTTACTCGAGGATGGCGGTTTGCTAGAGAGATTAATTCCCAAACGTTAATATCCAACTTATCACAAATAATAGAAAGCTCATTTGCAAAGGCAATATTAACATCTCGGAAAGAGTTTTCTGTTAACTTACACATTTCTGCAGTACGTGCATTTGTTTCTATACATTCACCTTTCACAAAAGTTTTGTATAGCTCACAGGCTGCTCTTGAACAGCGTGGTGTCATCCCACCAATAATGCGGTCATTGCTAATCAGTTCTTGTAAAACCTTGCCTGGTAATACTCGTTCTGGGCAGTGGGCTACTAAAATATCTGCCTCTTCACCTTTTTGCTGAGGAAAACTTAAATCTGGACGTGCTTCGCTCAGCCATGCTGCCATTTGTTCCGTGGCTTCTACAGGAGAAGTAGATTCAAGAATAACAAGATTACCTTTTTTCAAAAAAGGAGCTAAGGCTTTCGAAGCTGCTTCAATATATTTGAGGTCAGGCTGATAATCATCTTTAAAAGGGGTAGGAACTGCAACTATATATGCGTCTGCTTCTAATGGTGTAGTTTGAGCAGACAACTTCCCTTGTGCAACAACATCACGTACCAATGCATCTAAATCAGGTTCAACAATGTGCACTTTCCCTTGGTTAATCATATCTACAGCATGTTGGTTAACATCCACACCTGTAACTTTTATTCCATGCGCAGAAAAAGTTGCTGCTGTTGGTAAACCGATATAACCTAAACCTATAACGCAGATATGTTTAAACGACTTATTCATATTCAATACTTTAAATTAAAACAATAAAAATAAATTAATTTCTTTTTAAGAAATCAATAATTTGCTGACAAGATGTGCCATCACCGTAAGGATTATGTGCGGCAGCCATAGCATTATATAGTGAGGTATTTTCCAATAACTCCGATACTGATTTTTCAATTGTACTCACATCAGTACCAACTAAACGCACAGTGCCTGCATCAACAGCTTCTGGTCGTTCAGTAGTATCACGCATAACCAAAACAGGTTTTCCAAGCGAAGGCGCCTCTTCTTGAATACCGCCTGAATCAGTCAGGATAAGATAACTACGGTTCATTAAGTATACAAATGGCAAATAATCTTGGGGTTGAATTAAAAAGATATTATCTACACCTGATAGCAATTCATTTACAGGTTTTTGCACATTCGGATTCAAATGGACTGGGTATACAATTTGGATATCACTAAATTTTTTTGCCAGATTAGCTAATGCAGTACAAATATTTAAAAAACCTTGACCAAAGTTTTCGCGTCTATGTCCTGTAACTAAAACTAACTTCTTATTCTTATCAAGAAATTTAAATTCTCGCTCAAACTTTTGAATTAAATCTTGATCTTGTTCAACTTTATCTTTTACTTGCAATAGTGCATCAATAACTGTGTTTCCAGTCACAATAATTGTTTCAGGATTCACATTCTCTTTTACTAAATTGTGATAAGACGACTTTGTAGGGGCAAAATGATAGTTTGCTAAAACCCCTGTAAGCTGACGATTTGCTTCTTCGGGCCACGGCGAATAAAGATCCCCAGTTCGCAAACCGGCTTCAACATGTCCAATTTTAATTTTATGATAATAGCCCGCTAATGAAGCCGCAAAAGTCGTTGCCGTATCTCCATGAACAAGGATTATATCTGGTAGCCATTGTTCAAAAACTTGCTCTAAGCCTTTGAGTACTCCTGAAGTAACATCAGATAATGTTTGTCCGGGCTTCATTAAATTTAAATCAAAATCTGGTTTTAAATTAAAGAGCTCTAAAACTTGATCCAGCATTTGGCGATGTTGTCCAGTTACACAAACTTTAGTCTCGAAGTCTTCAATATTTTGCTGTAATTTTAAGGCCAATGGCGCCATTTTTATTGCTTCTGGTCTTGTTCCAAATACCAATAAAACTCTTTTCACGTGAACTAATTCCTTATAAACGTATAGATGATTCTTGTTGATCTAATACATATTTCAAATCATAAAGTACATGATTGGTTTTACCTAATGCGTGAAACTCTTCTGCGGTCATTGCCTTAAATTGATCGTGAGCAACGGCAATAACGACCGCATCATACACACCTTGCTTCAATTCTTTAACTGGTGCTAAACCATATTCGTGTTGGACTTCTGTATCATCTACCCACGGATCACAAATATCTAAATCTAAGTCGTACTCTTTAAGGGCTTTAATAAAGTCAATAATTTTTGTATTACGAATATCTGGACAGTTTTCTTTAAAACTAAGGCCCATTACTAAAATACGTGCACCAACAACCTGAATACGTCGCTTTACCATTTCTTTAATGAGTTGAGTCGCCACATACTCTCCCATACGATCATTTAAGCGACGAGCTGCTAAAATAATTTCTGGGTGTAAGCCAATAGACTGCGCTTTATGTGTTAAATAATAAGGATCAACACCGATACAATGCCCACCGACCAGCCCCGGTCGAAAAGGTAAGAAATTCCACTTGGTGCCTGCAGCCTTGAGTACATCTTCTGTGTCTATACCCAATTTATTAAAAATAAGAGCTAATTCATTAATTAGAGCAATATTGACATCACGTTGTGTATTCTCAATAACCTTAGCGGCTTCTGCTACTTTTATATTCGGTGCCTTATGAGTTCCTGCTTCAATAATCAGGTTATATACTTCATCAACATAATCAGCCACTTCAGGAGTAGACCCTGAAGTGATTTTTAAAATATTAGTTACGCGATGCAACTTATCACCAGGGTTAATGCGTTCAGGGCTATAGCCTGCGAAAAAGTCTTGATTAAATTTCAAACCTGAAACTTTTTCCAAAACAGGTATACATACCTCTTCTGTTGCACCCGGATACACGGTAGATTCATAAACAACAACATCCCCTTTTTTAAGCACCTGACCAATACTAGTCGATGCTTTAATTAAAGGTGTGAGATCTGGCTGTTTAAAGTCATCAATTGGTGTTGGAACAGTTACAATAAAAAAATTACTATCTTTTAAATCATTCAAGTCAGCGGTATAACTTAATTGCACCGCCTGTTTTAATTCTTGTGTAGAAACTTCTAAGGTATGATCTTTACCGCTTTTGAGCTCATCAATACGTTTTTGATAAATATCAAAACCAACTACGGGTACTTTTTTCCCAAACTCAACTGCCAATGGCAAGCCTACATAGCCCAACCCAATAATTGCTATTTTTAAATTGGCAATTTGCATATAAACGAGCCTTTTTCCTTAGAGTTTATATCTAATAAATCATGCTTTTGGCACTTACAATGCAGCGTACTATATCAGATTTTAAGTTAGCACCGCATACCAATTGTATAAATGTGTTTACAGCACTTATAAGTAGAATTTATTAGTTTAGCTAAAATAGTACATTTTTAATATTTCTGATAAGTGACTATAGTCTAAATGGGCAGTTCAGATAAACTAAACATACAAAGCTATACGATTTTTCGATGTTTTTTCATTTCTTTTCAGCTAGAATCTGTTCAGCCTGCGTTTAATAGACACTTGTTACTATGCAGTGGACAATATCAATTAAAGATAAATACACAAAGGGTCGCGTGTGAAGTATTGCCAGTTTTTTTCTGTTCTTGCCTTAAGTTTAAGTGCTGCTAGTTGTGCAGTTACCTCCGGTTTACAAACTTATGATATTCCAAGTGAAGGCGTTTATAAAACCGACCTTGGAACTACGGTTAATGTGGTTAAAATTTCACAAGAAACTCTACCCGCAATACAGCCTGCACAGGTTGATTATCAACGTGACTATGCGACTCTTTTTAAGAGCCAACAGCCAATATATCGTTTAAGCTCTGGAGATGTTCTCTCTATTCAACTTTGGGCATATCCTGAAATTACTCCACCTATAAACAATGTTAATAATGAACAATCTGTACAAGCAAGTGGTTACCCAATTGACCAAAGTGGTTATATTCAATTCCCTCTAGTCGGGCGCTATAAAGCTGCTGGCAAATCCCTTGCTCAAGTCAATCGCGAACTTCGCAGCCAACTTTCCCGCTTCTTAAAAAACCCAGATGTGATCGTACGTGTACTATCGTATGAGGGACAGCGCTTTTCTGTTCAAGGCAGCGTCATAAAGGGTGGTCAGTTCTACTTAAGCGATCAGCCAGTAAGTGTATACACAGCTTTAGGTCTTGCTGGAGGGGTAACTGATAAAGGTGACAATACCTACGTTCAACTCATTCGTAATGGCGTTACATATAACTTAAATACGATTGAGTTAGAAAAAGCGGGTTATTCTTTACATAAACTTTTAGTACAACCAAATGACACAATTTATGTCAGCACTCGCGAAAATCAAAAGATTTATGTCATGGGTGAGTCTGGTAAGAACCAAGCATTACCAATGCGTGATCAAGGCATGACTTTAAGTGATGCTCTAGGTGAAAGCTTAGGTTTAAATCCTTTATCTGCTAGTGCTAGCCGTATTTATGTTTTACGCACGAATCCAAATGACCGAACAACAGAACTCTATCATTTAAACTTAATGAGTATTGGTGATTTCGGATTAGCCAATCAATTTAAACTACGTAGTAATGATATTGTTTATGTTGATGCGACTGGTTTGACTCGCTGGCAGCGTGTTGTGAACCAAATTATTCCATTCTCAAGCGCGTTATATAATATAGATCGATTGGGACAATAATTTCATGCAGTTTAAAAATATTTTAGTCGTCTGTATTGGAAATATCTGCCGTAGCCCAATGGCTGAGTATTTCTTAAAACAGAAATACCCACAATTAAATATTGAGTCAGCAGGAATTTCAGGGCTTATTGGTCATCAAGCTGATGAAAAAGCTCGACTTTGTATGCAACGATTAGGTATTGATATGCAACCGCATGTTGCGCGCAAACTGAATGCGGAGCATATCAAAAGAGCTGACCTGATTTTAGTCATGAGTCACAACCAGCAAAAACATATTGAGCAAACCTGGCCTTTTGCAAAGGGAAAAACCTATCGCTTAGGCCATTGGCAAAACAAAAATGTGCCAGATCCTTATCAGCATGATCAAACTATTTTTGATGAAACTTGCCAACTCATACAACAATGTGTTGATGACTGGAAACCTTATATTTAACATTCAGATTTTAAGCTTATGAACCAAAATACTAATACCGAAGATACAATTGATCTAAAGGAATTATTTTTTTCACTGATTGCTCAGTGGAAACTTATCGCCCTGTGCATTATTTTAAGCCTTGTATGTGCATTACTCTATTTACGTGTAACACCTGATACTTATTCGGTTGATGCTTTGGTTCAAGTTGAAGACAGCAAAGGAGCTTCTGCTGCGCTTTTAGGCGATTTATCACAAATGATTGAGCAAAAGTCTCCTGCTCAAGCAGAAATTGAAATTTTAAAATCTCGTTTAGTATTGGGTTCTGTCATTAAAGATTTGCATCTAAATATTCATATTTCCAGTACAGAAAATACACTTACTCATCGTTTATTAAGCGACAGTGAATATAAAACGGAATACACTAAAAAGTCAGTTTTATTTAAAGATAATTTAAAAAGTTTTGAAGTTCGTGAATTTGAGGTTCCAGCTTATTATTTAGACAAAAATTTACTTCTTAATTTTGATAAACAATCCTTGCGTTTGACCGACCCAGAAACAGAAGAAGTAATATTAACTGTTCCGTTAAATCAAGCTAATCACGTCGCTGGCCCACATGGACTTTGGAAAATTGCAATCTTTACCAAAGACCAACTCGATCCAACTTATAATATTAAAAATTTATCTATACCAGCTGCTGTAAATGCACTTAGCTTAAATTACTCAGTCGCAGAACGCGGTAAGCTTACGGGTGTATTAGGTCTAAACTATCAAGGTCAAGATAAAGAGCATATCACTAAAGTCTTAAATGCTATTTTGGTAACTTATAGTGCGCAAAATATTGAACGTCGTTCAGCCGAATCTGCACAAACTTTAAAGTTTTTGGATGAACAATTACCTGATTTGAAAAAGCAATTAGATGATGCTGAGCGTCAATTTAACAAGTTTCGTCAACAGTACAACACTGTGGATGTAACAAAAGAATCAGAGCTTTATTTAACTCAAAGCATTACTTTAGAAACGAAGAAAGCAGAGCTTGAACAAAAGCAGGCAGAAATGGCCGCAAAATATACTGCTGACCACCCTGCAATGCGTGAAATTAATGGCCAGCTTTCAGCGGTCAATAAACAAATTGGTGAACTCAACAGCACTTTAAAACAATTGCCAGACGTACAACGTCAATATTTACAATTGTATCGTGAGGTTGAAGTAAAAACCCAGCTTTACACTGCTTTATTAAACTCTTATCAACAGCTCCGTATCGCAAAAGCTGGTGAAATTGGAAACGTACGTGTCGTTGATACTGCTGTTGAACCAGTTGAACCGATTAAACCTAAAAAGTTACAAGTCCTTATCTTATCTTTATTCTTAGGCGGTTTTATAGGGACATTAATTGCCTTATTACGTAATATGTTACGTACAGGAATTAAAGATTCTGGACAAATTGAAAATGAACTGGATTTACCAGTTTATGCAACAGTTCCCCGATCTCCAATTCAAGAAAGTCGTATTAAGATTTTAAAGAAGAAGAAGAGTATTCCTATTCTTGCTGTTAAAAATAGTGATGATATTGCAATTGAAAGCTTACGTAGTATCCGTACTGCGATTCACTTTGCATTGGCGAGTGCGAAAAATAATATCATTATGATTGCAGGCCCTTCTCCAGAAGTGGGTAAATCATTTATTTCGACCAACCTCGCAACGATTTTCGCGCAAGGTGATAAACGTGTATTACTCATTGATGCCGATATGCGTCGCGGTTATATGCACAAATATTTCGATGTTGATGTCAAGCCAGGTCTTTCTGAATTATTGAGTGGACAAGCTGATCTACAAAAAGTTTTGCATAAGACTCCTGTCGCAAACCTTGATGTGATTACGCGTGGTAAGAGTCCAACAAATCCTTCAGAAATTCTAAGTTCAAACCAATTTAAAGAATTACTTGAACAGCTACAAAGTCAATATGACCACATCATTATTGATACTCCACCAGTGTTGGCAGTAACAGATGGTATTATTATTTCGCAATACACTGGTGTGAACTTAATTGTTGCTCGTTATGCTAAGTCACAAATGAAAGAGCTTGAATTAACACTTAATCGCTTTGAACAAGCGGGTGTTAAAGTCAACGGCTTTATTCTCAATGACATTCAACGTGCTAGTGCTGGTTATGGTTACGGCTATAACTACGCCTATGCTTATAAAGCACAAAAAGAAGATTAAGTGTAAAGTGATAAAAAAAACCGGATCAAATGATCCGGTTTTTTTATTTAAGATTTTTTAAGTATATCCCTACTAAAACTAACTAAAATATATAAAAAACCACTCGTTTTTTTTCTTAAACATTCTATGCTTAAGCATGCTAAGATCAAAAGCAGCCTTTTAGACTCAAATGATTATTTTTGGAACTTTTTATGAGTAAAGCCTTACCCATTGCTGTCGCTGTAGTTTTAGGCGGTGCTGCACTTGTACCAGTATATTATGCAAGCCAACATCCGACCACAGAAGTCGGAAGCAAGGCAAATAAAAATGCCTCTCCAATTGAAAAAATCAGTTATGTTCTTGGGTATGAAGTTGCTCAGCAAACTCCACCTGAACTAGATACAAAAGCATTTGTGAAAGGTATTCATGATGCTCGTAGTAAGCAGCCAAGTGCTTATACTCAAGAAGAGTTAAAAGCTGCTGTAACCGCTTATGAAAAAGAATTGCAGCAAAAAATGCAACAACAAAATAAACCGGAGCAAGCTGCTGGTGCTACTCCTGAATCTGCAGATGCGCAGTTCCTTGCAGAAAATAAATCAAAAGCTGGCGTAAAAACAACAGCTTCTGGTTTGCAATATATCATTACTAAAGAAGGTACTGGCAAACAGCCAACAGCTCAGTCAGTTGTTAAAGTACATTATGAAGGTCGTTTAATTAACGGTCAGGTTTTTGATAGTTCTTATAAACGCGGTGAGCCAGTTGAGTTCCCTCTTAATCAAGTTATTCCAGGCTGGACTGAGGGACTTCAATTAATGAAAGAAGGCGGTAAAGCGACTTTCTTCATTCCATCAAATCTTGCCTATGGTCCTCAGGAAGTTCCTGGCATTCCAGCAAACAGTACACTGATTTTTGATGTAGAACTTATTTCAGTGAAATAAAAACATTCAGGAGAGTAGAACACTACTCTCCTTTTTTTTGGAAAACGGCATGAAAAAAATCGGTTTAATTATTGCAGCATCAACCATGAGTTTATCTGTTTTTGCTGCAACTCCTATAACGAATAAAAGCCCAGCAAAAGAACAATTTAGTTATAGTTATGGCTATTTAATGGGTCGTAATAATACGGATGCGCTAACAGATCTGAATCTTGATATTTTTTACCAAGGTCTCCAAGAAGGTGCTCAAAGTAAAACAGCACGCTTAACTGATGAAGAAATGGCGAAAGCGATTAATGACTATAAGAAAACATTAGAAGCCAAACAACTCGTCGAGTTTCAAAAAGCAGGTCAATTAAACGCTCAAGCAGGCGCGGCATTTCTTGCTGATAATGCAAAAAAATCTGGTGTGATAACAACTAAATCTGGTCTCCAATACCAAGTCTTAAAAGAAGGTAATGGACAAAAACCGAAAGCTACCTCTCGCGTTAAAGTGAATTATGAAGGTCGTTTACTAGATGGAACCGTATTTGATAGTTCTATTGCTCGTAATCATCCAGTTGAGTTTCAGCTCAGCCAAGTCATTGCCGGTTGGACAGAAGGTCTACAAACCATGAAAGAAGGCGGAAAAACCCGTTTCTTTATACCTGCGAATCTTGCTTATGGTGAAGTCGGTGCTGGTGACACGATTGGTCCAAATAGTACTTTAATTTTTGATATTGAATTATTGCAAGTTTTACCAAAATAAATCCATTAGATATAAAAAAAGCGATCATTTAAGATCGCTTTTTTATTTTTTAGTGTTTTAAGTCTCTAGGACGAAAACCTGTAACAACTAGAGCCACCAGATAAGCGACTACGCCGACTACACACAATCCCACCACTTCGGCAATGCGTAACCACTGTGAAAGCTCACCGTTATACCAATTTAACGCAAACCAGAGCGCTGCAATCATGGTAAGGTTAGCCAAACCATATTGAAGCCCTAATTTTTTCCAATGCGAATCAAATCGGAAAATATTACGTTTATGTAAATAGAAATAGAGTAGCCCCGCATTTACTAAAGCCGAGCCAGAAGATGCCAATGCAAGTGCCATATGCTCTGCATGCCAATCAATTAGCTTGAAGAAACCAATAAATACAACGTTTAAAATAGCATTGGCTGCGACCGACATTAGACCAACACGTACAGGGGTTTTAGTATCTTGCTGTGCATAGAAACCAGGTGCAAAGACTTTAATCAGCATAAACGAAATCACACCGGCACTCATACATTGCAGTGCAAGCGCTGTCATTTGTGTATCACGTAGGTCAAACTCGCCACGTTGGAATAATGCCTGAATAATTGGAGTAGAAAGCATAAATAAGGCAATACTTGCTGGTAAGCCAACTAATACAATAATTTTTGCAGCCCAGTCGATCATACCGCGGAACTTGGCTTGATCTTGTTCTGCATGACGTGCAGAAAGAGAAGGTAAAATCACTGTACCAATCGCAACGCCAATTAAACCTAACGGCAATTCAGTCATACGCTCTGCACTGTAGAGCCAAGATACTGAACCATCTTGCATGAAAGAAGCCCAAATCGTATTTAATAATAGGTTAATCTGAGTAACAGATACCCCAAATAAAGCTGGAAGCATTAATTTTAAAATACGCTCTACACCTTCGTGTTTAAAATCAACTTTAGGTGGAATCAGCAGGTTTTTACGCCATAATTCTGGAATCTGCAAAGCTAACTGCAACACCCCTGCTGCCACCACTGACCAGCCTAATGCTTTGATCGGTTCAGCCATATACGGCGTAAGCCACCATGCACCTGCGATCATCGCGACATTCAGCAACACGGGTGAAAAAGCTGGTGAAGCAAATGAACCATAACTATTTAAAATACTGCTCGCGAAGGCAGTGAGTGACATAAATAATAAATAAGGGATGGTCAGACGGAACATGCTGACTGCTAAATCGAACTTCTCAGGATCGCTATGGAAACCGGGTGCATACATATAAATGATTGCAGGTGCTAAAACCATAGCCACAAAAGTAAGTAGGGTCATGACTGTTAATAAGCAGCCAAATACCCTACTAATCAAGATCTGCACTTCAGCGTGTGCTCGGCCTGTTTTATATTCAGTTAATACTGGAATAAAGGCCTGAGAAAAGGCACCTTCGGCAAATAATCGTCGAAAGAAATTGGGAATACGAAAAGCGACGACGAAGGTATCAAAATCTTTACCCGCACCAAACACGTTGAGCAATACGACATCACGCACTAAACCTAACACTCGTGACAACATCGTCATTGCACTGACAATAAAAGTCGATCGCCACAATGCCATCGTACTCACCTACAGCTATATTCGAAAGACGCTATTGTAATGAAACTAGAAAATCTTTTCGTTGTGAAATGATGAATGAACTCAACTTTTTTTCTGAGCAAGTAATTGTCTAAAGTGCTGCCATTTAAAATAAGGTCCCGGATCAGTTTTTCGGCCGGGCGCAACGTCTGAATGCCCTGCAATATGGTTTTTAATTTCGGGATAAGCCTGACGAATAACCTTAACCACATCGGTTAATACTTCGTATTGTACTTCTTCAAAAGGTAAATCATCGCTTCCTTCAAGCTCAATACCAATTGAATAATCATTGCATTCTACTTTGGCTAAATAGCCCGAACGTCCTGCATGCCATGCCCGATCATTAAAATTAACAAACTGTAGGACTTCACCTGTTCGTAAAATTAACAGATGTGTAGAAACTTGCATGCCTTCAATGGTCTGGAAATAAGGGTGCACTGACCAATCTAATTTATTTTGAAAAAACTGCTCAATATATCCACCTCCAAATTGAGACGGTGGCAAGCTAATATTATGAACGACGATCATTTGAATTTCGGTACCAGTCGGCCGCTGGTTAAAATTTGGAGAAGGGATTTGTCTCGCCCCTTTTAATTGTCCATCTATAACTTCATACGGTGTGATTTGCTTCATTGAGATGCCAATAAATTGCTTACCAATTGTTTTAGTTTAAAGCAGTTATCTACTTTTCAAAGCAGTAAATGCGATTGTTTATCGCGATTAATCTCATAAAACAGCTTATTTTTAAAGTCTACGGTGCTAATATATCGCAAGTTTTAGGGTCATCTACAAAATGGAAACCGTATGAGCATACCTCAGTCTTTGCTTGAACAATCAATTCAAATCAATATTCAACAAGCATTACAAGAAGATATTGGGGACGGTGACATTACCGCTATGCTCACGCCTGAAGATGAGCAGGCAACCGCGACCATTATTAGCCGTGAAGATATGGTTTTAGCTGGCCAGCCTTGGGTAAATGCACTCATCTCAGCTTATGACAATACTGTACAGGTAACTTGGTTAAAACAAGAAGGCGAGCGTGTTGCTGCAAACGAAGCATTTTTAAAACTTGCTGGTTCTGCACGTAGCTTACTTACTGTAGAGCGTCCTGCTTTAAACTTTATTCAAACTTTATCTGCGGTTGCAACAAAAACTGCTGAATACGTTCAACAGCTTGAAGGTTTAAATACAAAACTTCTCGATACACGTAAAACCTTACCAGGTTTACGTATTGCACAGAAATATGCTGTGGCTATTGGTGGCGGACAGAACCATCGTCTCGGTTTATTTGATGCGTTCTTAATTAAAGAAAATCATATTATGGCGGCGGGTGGTATTGCTCAGGCAATTAAAAAAGCACATCAAATTGCGCCAGGCAAACCTGTTGAAGTCGAAGTTGAAACTTGGGATGAACTAAATCAAGCGCTTGAAGCTGGTGCAGACATTGTTATGCTCGACAACTTCAGTCAACAGCAAATGATTGATGCTGTAAAACATGTTGCTGGTCGCTGTAAACTCGAAGCGTCAGGTAATATCACCATTGAAAACTTACGCGAAGTTGCCACCACTGGTGTTGACTACATTTCTATGGGCGTGCTGACTAAAGACGTTAGAGCTGTTGATTTATCAATGCGTTTTAATGCTTAAATAAAATCCGTATCGTTATTAGTATATTTTTGCGACTTGGTCATGTCCGCTGCTTGTGTTTTCTGCCACGCTGACTGAGTCGCTTGTGCCCCACTATCACGTGGGTCGGCCGCCATTAAAACAAATGTAACTACTGCTAATAATACAATAAAACCTTGTAGCATAAATTTTCCCCATTACTTTAAAAAATCAGGGTTCCAAGATAAAAGATAAATATGACGAGGCTTAGAAGGTTCTGTTACAAAAGGTAAATCTTTGTTTTTATTATTCATCTACACAACAAGATAGTACCTCTCTTCCTTTATATTTCCCAACATTAGATTATGTGAGATGTCATCTACAACCTGCCCAAAATCTATAAATATATTGTTTTTGCAATAAATCAGATATATGCAGAAAGAGAACAGGTTTTGTAGAGGACAAATGCATTTGGTTACTTTGGGCAAAACCAAAGTAACGAATTAGCTACTTCCACTGAATGAATAAACGATAAAGCTCCGTCGTGCTAGCTAATTTAAAATAAATCATTAACCCAAAACTTCAGCTTAATCACTCATCCATTACACTAAATAACCCATATATGGATCAGAAATTGAATCTTCTTGGGTTTCAATACGGCCAGCAAAGCGACGGCTAAAAGTAGCATCATCAGCTAATGTCACAGTGAAGTCATACCAGCCACCAAATTCAGACATATCCCAAACCAGTTCTTTTTCAGAACGATCCGTTTCTATAGTCCATGTCTTATTTGCAAGATAAGCATTTGCCTTGACTGTGAGCTTGACTGACTTATTACCATCATGACGCACTTTTAAATACAAATTCGCATCACATTCTTCCACACACACTCTAATTTCTGGCAATGCTTGAGTCTGGTTAGCTTGGCTTAAATTACCTTTAAATGCGCGATGGAAACCATTTGGTCCAAGTACCCATAAATCGTACTGTCCATTTGTAGCATTCCAGATATCATCTAACTGTTTACCTGCCTCAACCATATAACGGCGTGGAATCGCTGTAAGATCTAATCGGTTATACACATGGAAAACCGCTGCCTGTTTACCTGTATTTGAAAACATCAGCTTGACTGTCTTTTGTGCTACATCGACTTTAGCACTGGTATGCAAAATATAAGGCAAAGCACGTGAAGGTCTTATGCCCATTTCCTGCTGAGCAAATTGTTGCTGGCTTGGAACCGGAACTTGTGGCAATAAAGCTTGAGCAACACGAATAGCATCGGCTTCTGCTTTTGTTTTCTTACCTACTAACTCATTTACAGGCAAAAGGTTCGGAGTTTTAAAATCAAAAGCTGTCGTTAAATCGCCACACACGGCACGGCGGTATGGACTAATATTTGGCTCTTGCACACCAAAACGTTTTTCCAAAAATTGTAAAATAGAGGTGTGGTCAAAGACTTGTGAATTCACCCATCCCCCACGACTCCATGGTGAAATCACATACATTGGAACGCGTACACCCGGTCCATAAACACGTCCATCTGTTGCGGGTTGAGATTTTGCTGTAGCGACTGCTGGATGAGTAAAGTACTCATAAGACACTTGCTGATCACTTAAAGTCGTTTTCCCCTGAACTACACCTTTTTCATCTTTAGAAGGTGCACTTGGTGAAGGAATATGGTCAAAGAAACCATCATTCTCATCAAAGTTCACTAATAAAACCGTCTGACTCCAAACTTGAGGGTTTTCAGTTAAAGCATTTAATACTTCCTGAATATACCAAGCACCCTGTACAGGGCTAGATGGCCCCGGATGTTCGCTATAGGTCGCAGGAGCAACCAACCAGCTTACTTGCGGTAATTTACCTTGAGCGATATCTGCTTTAAAAGTTCCTAAAAAACCACCATCTGGCATGGTATTGGCAATACCCTTATAAAGCGGCTGTGTTGCATCAATCTTTTCATCGTATGTAGGACAAACGAGAGCATCATTACTTACAGGTTGCCCTGACTGCTCATTTGCACGGCGGTACTGTTTGAAACCAGCTAGAGGATTGTCTGTAAAGTTATCCGGCATATTTTGGTAGATTTTCCAGCTAACACCAGCCTGTTGTAAGCGCTCAGGATAAGTCGTCCATTCATAACCCTCATTTGAAGGACCAATACCATCAAACTCATTTACGACACTGGCAACACCTGCACCTGTAGGGCCATTCGTTCCAGTCCAGATAAATTTACGGTTTGGATTAGTACCTGCATGCATCGCACAGTGGTAAGCGTCACAAATGGTAAAAGCATTGGCTAATGCAAACTGATATTCCACTTCCTGCTTTTTATAATATCCCATTGATTGTGGCTTTTTATGCGCTACCCAATCACTCATGCAACCATTGTCCCAAGCGGCTTGACCATCCGACCATGAGTGAGGCGTACCTGAAACGCGCTGTGCATTTCCTAAACGGCTATCTAAATGGTAAGGCAATATTTTATTTTTCTTCGCATCATATTGTTCCCAAACCTTTCGGCCTTCCGTCATTGGAATAGTAAAGCGGTCACCGAAACCACGTACACCTTTTAGTGTTCCAAAATAATTATCGAATGAGCGATTTTCCTGAGTCAAAATCACGATGTGTTTAACATCTTGAATAGTCCCACTTTCAACTTTGGCATCGATTGCCAGCGCTTTTTGAATACTTAAAGGGAAACTAGCCAGAGCAGCTGTCCCAAACATTGTTTTTGTAGAATTTAAAAGAAATTCGCGACGATTCATTAGTTCTATCCTAAGTTCTTATTATGGTGCACAGTGCATTTTGCAATTACTGGTTGGCGGTGTTGTTGGCGATGAATTGTCTGAGTCGTTATCATCGTTACAAGCACTGAGCAGAAGTGCTAAAGAAGTAATTAATAGAAGTGAAAGTTTTCGCATCAGTTTTTTCCAAACGGTTTAAATGCGAACTACTAATAACGTGTAAAAGTGACAGGCAAGTGATGTTTTGATGTCGATTTCATGAAGACATAAAAAAACGCATCCGAAGATGCGCTTTTTTAGAAAGTGTAAAATTACCAGCCTAAAGCTTCTTGTTGCTTTTTAATCAGCTCGGCAATTCCCTTTTCAGCCATTTCTAACATGTCATTGCTTTGTGCACGAGTAAATGGTTTATCTTCGGCTGTACCTTGAATTTCAATAAATTCGCCAGCTTGCGTCATCACCACGTTTAAGTCAGTTTGACAGTTCGAATCTTCTTCATAACAAAGATCAAGTAGTACTTCGTCTTGATACATACCCACAGAAATTGCAGCAACTAATCCTTTAAGCGGATCATGCTTAATTTTCTTTTGAGATAACAAAACATTCATTGCATCAACCAAGGCAACAGCTGCACCAGTGATGGCTGCAGTTCGTGTCCCGCCATCTGCCTGAATCACATCACAGTCGATGGTAATCGTATTTTCGCCAAGCTTTTTCAAATCGACCATAGCACGTAAGCTACGACCAATCAGACGTTGGATTTCCTGTGTCCGGCCCGACTGTTTACCACGCGCTGCTTCACGGTCACAACGTGAATGTGTTGAGCGCGGTAACATGCCATATTCAGCAGTAACCCAGCCCTGTCCCTTTCCTTTTAAAAATCGTGGAACCGAATTATCGATACTTGCAGTACAAAGGACTTTGGTGTGACCAAATTCGACCAGTACAGAACCTTCAGCGTAGCGGGTATAGTTTCGTGTAATTTTCACTTCACGTAATTGGTCTAATTCACGTTGGTCAATACGCATAATCCTTCCTAACTTCTCTAAATACAAATCTGGGCATAGTATAGCAAAGGATTTTGACAGGTTGAGTTTATTCCCTACTTTCAAATGTAAGTCTGCACTTTTAATAACTCAAAAATAAAAATAGCCCCTTAAAAGGAGCTATTTGGAATGCCTTAAATAATGCTCTATCTTTATTAAGCAGTTTTGCCAAACATGCCTTTCACCGCTTCAACAAAGGTCCGCTTGGTCGCCACTAAACGATCAACCAAATTATCAGGCAAAGAGTGAACAGCCAGACGTTTATACACACTCAAAATTTGAGATCCAAAGGGCGCGGTATTGTACTGTTGACCGAACTCTGCACAAACTTCACGTACTTTAGGTGCCATCTCTTGATAGCGGTTAGCAGGTACATCAGGAAACAAGTGATGTTCGATTTGATGACTCAAGTTACCACTCAAGAAATGCATGATTTTACCGCCAGTAAAATTTGCTGAACCACGAATCTGACGCAAGTACCACTCTGCTTTGGTTTCATTATCAATATTGTCAGTGATAATTTCAGAGTCTTCTGTGAAATGGCCACAATAAATCACGGTCGATGCCCAGTAGTTCCGAATCAAGTTAGCAAAAAAGTTACCAGCCAATACTGGCAAGAACATTGGTCCTGCAATGAGTGGGAATAGCACATAATCTTTACCAAACTGACGTACCATTTTTTTACGTAGATTTTTAGATTCTACATACACTTCTTTCCAAGTTTTGGTGCCATCAAACAACACTTTTTCCATCTCTAGACGTTGCAAAGCCAGTAGCCATTCAAAACCCGTTGACAATACAAAACCCATTGGCACGTTGAATAAAAAACGAGGTTCCCACTTTTGCTCACGGCTCATGCGCATGACACCATAACCGCTAATATCATGATCCATGCCAAACACATTGGTATAGGTATGGTGCTTATAGTTATGGGTATATTTCCAGTCTTCACCAGTACACACCGTATCCCAGTCATAGGTTGCACCATTAAGCGTTGGATCATTTAACCAGTCAAACTGACCATGCATTACATTATGACCGAGTTCCATGTTTTCAACGATTTTAGATACGCCTAGCATAGCCGTACCCAACAACCATATTGGTGGAATCCAACCACCAAACATCAACATTCCACGAGAAGTAACTTCTGTGTAGCGTACAAAATTACGTACTTTGTAAATATATTTTGAATCTTCTTCCCCGAGATCTTTCATCACTTCAAGACGAATTTCTTCAATGCGGCGACCAAAAGCTTCTGTTTGCTCTGGGGTTAAATGTGCCGATTTTGATACTGCTTTAAGTTCTATTGCCATATTCATAATGGTATCCTCAAATCTCTTTTATGTTTGTTTTTATAGATCAATCGTGACTGGGCTTAATGCCTGGTTCACGCATAACTTAATTGCACGATTTGGTTGATCGTCAATTTCACCTGTTAATATATTTTGGGTGACACCACTGACTTTGGTACACGTACATTGGTTGCATACACCCATACGACAACCATGCTGTGGACGTAAGCCAGCTTGCTCTGCACTGCTTAATAACGTTGTCGTGGCAAGAAAGTTTTGTTGCGAACGACGGAATATGATTGGTTGTGCTTCATTAGACTGTTCGATTTGAACAGGCATGAAAAACTCTTGATGAAGCTGTGACTGAGCACTTTGCTGCGCATAAATTTGATTTGCCTGTTGCATCATGCCGTGGTGTCCGCACACATAGGTTGCAGTCTGCGCGTAATCAGGAACCAAGTTTTGCAATAGGTCTTCAGTTAAATGCTGCTTTTGCTCAGCGGTATTAAAAAAATGATATTTAAGCTCTGGATGCTTTTCTGCCAAAGCTTTTAATTCAGCATGAAAAATTTCTGCGCGATTAAAGTAAATGACATGAATCTGTTCAAGCTGCTGTTTCAAAGCTTGCTGCAAAAGTGAATAAATTGCAGTAATGCCACTACCTGACGCAATTAAAATTGCAGGTTGTGGGCCTTGGTGCAAAGTAAAATCACCTTGTGGCTGTGAAATCTCAATGCACTCCCCAACATGCAATCGTTGAGCTGCACTAGACACCAAGCCTTGTACTTTAATCCCTAAAGAGATTTCACCTTGAGGAGTTACTTCAATAAGTGAATAACTACGCTGTTGGTAAACTCCATCTATAAGTAGCGTTAATAAAATACTTTGCCCAGCACGTACCTGATCGAAATTAAAATTACGATTCGGTTTAAGCTTGATCAGCACCATATCGGTATGTAGAGACTGAACTGCGATAACTTCTGCAAGTACGCGTTTCCAAGCCCAAGTCACGTTAATTTTTTGCAAAACAAAATCAACGAAATCTTCTCGAACCAAATGTGGCTGATAACTAAGTGTTGCGTTCATACGTTCCTCTTTTGTATCTGGCTATTTATTTGAGTGAACACATGTTCGTATAGTGAACATATGTACACTATATTTATAACTGTTCACTCAGTCAACACTTGTTCACTATTTTTTTTATGAAAGTTTGCTCTTTTTTGTTAGACTCTGGCTCACGGTTTAAATAGGCTCTTTTAATGTCGATACGGGATGAACGAAAACAGCAAAGTCGTCAGGCACTACTCGATGCAGCCTTGCATCTAAGCACGTCTGGGCGTTCGTTCAGTAGTATCAGTTTGCGTGAAGTTGCACGTGAAGTTGGTTTAGTACCGACAGCGTTCTATCGTCATTTTCAAGACATGGATGAACTTGGTAAAGAACTAGTTGACCAAGTCGCACTACACTTAAAAAGTGTTTTGCATCAATTGGGGCAAAGTTATTTACAACATAAATCGACCAAAACTCAGACCAGCATTGAGCTATTTGTTCAGGCGGTAAATCACAGCCCTAAGCAGTGGCAATTTATGATTTCCGAACGTTGGGGAGGTTCAGAAACGGTCCGTGCAGCAATTGCCCGAGAAATCGAATTTCTAATTGAAGATTTAACAACAGATCTCACCAAACTCGAAAATTTTAAACATATTCAACAACCTGAAGACTTAAATGTCTTATCTACCATTTTGACCAACATGTCATTTACATGGGCAATGACGTGGCTCAACCTATCTAAACAATATCAAGATGAGCAGCTCAAACAGCAACAAACTGCCTTTATTGAAAATGCCTCTACACAAGTTCGCTTACTCTTTAGAGGGATTGCAAACTGGGAACGATAGAAGCGGCAAATGACAAAAAACAGGTTATGTGGTAATACGTAAAGAGAGAAAGAAAAAGGCTAAAAATTTCGAGAAAAGTCTTTTTCTTTTTACAGGAAGTAAATTATTAGTTAGGCCAAACTGGTGTGGGAATACCTATGAATCTTGATCGTCATACACAGTTTTTGATGCGCAAAGAAAAAATTCTGAGCGTGGCAGAAAAGTTGTTACTAGAAAACAATCAGGAAATTACTCTAGATGAGTTAGTGGCCGAGCTGGATATTGCTAAAGGCACACTTTACAAGCACTTTAGAAGCAAAAATGAGCTTCTACTTGAGCTCATTATTCAAAATGAAAAGCAAATTTTAGAAATTTCTAAAAAATATAATACAGATTTCAAAGAATACGCTCCTCATTACATGCTTCACCATTTGCTCACGCCTGGGAAAACGATTCTATTGCATCAACTTGAAGAAAATCTGACGATGACAGAGTCTAAGTTGAAGCATCTTTTCGAAGAACTTTATGAAATCCGCCAACAGCGTATTTTAGCTATTAAAGATATTACTGAAAATTATTTAAAATCATTGAATTATGATATGTCGATTCGTGATTATTTGTCTTATATCTGGTCACTGACTTACGGCGCATCACTGCTTTTAAATTCTACGTATTACCAGCGCTCTATTGGTTCTCGCCAAAAATTAATTAATTTATATATTAATCAGGCATTATCGCTACCAACTCAAACTGTTAATTTTGATGTTTTAAATTTTCAAATTGAAGATGAAAGCCCAAAAAATTAATTGAAATATTTCGTGATCATTAACAAAAATTTGAACAGCGATATATATTTTAATTGAAAAAAATGGGCTTCAGATGAAGCCCATTTTTGAAGTAAAGCCGAAACAACTTATTTGGCTTTACGTTCTTTCTCAATTAAATAGTTAAGAACTTGAGTGACTTTACCATCTTCACCCTGCACGACATATTTACCATTAACTACAACAGCAGGAACACCTGTTAATTGGTACTGTTGAGCAAGTTTATTTGACTCAGCAACTTTTGCAGTCACAGCAAATGAGTTGTAAGTGCTATTAAATTTCTGTTCAGGCACGCCATAACGAGTAAAGAACTTCGCAGCAGAAGCCTGATCAAAAATTTGCTGACCATTCACCTGAATCGCATGGAACAATGGTAAATGCGTGCGTTTACGTACACCTAATGCCTCAGATGTATAATACGTACGCGCCCCTTGTTCCCACATTTTATTCATTGCAGCTGGTGTACGTACAAAACGCACATCGTTAGGAATCTGTTTTAACCACGTTTGCATATGCGGTTCAAGTTTAAAACAGTGTGGACATCCATACCAAAAGAACTCGCGAACTTCGATTTTCCCCGGAACTTCCACTTTGCCTGGATTGGCAATCACGGTGTAGTCTTTACCAGCAACAAAATCTGCTGCCATTGCACCACCCGATACGGCCATAATTGCTGCGCTTAAAACACCCAAAACCAATTTTTTCATTGCTACAGCTTTTCCTCTAAGTTGTTATGCATTAGCTTATGCTCTAAATATAAAACAAATATGCTAAATTCGTTTTGCTTCTGTGAAGTTTTTTATTGGGTTTATCGCTTTTTTCCCAATAATCGCTACACTAACGGCGAACTATATCCAAAAAGATAACCCAAGTTTAGAGGTAGCACCATGTCGCAATTGAATGTTGATTTACAAGAAATCGCAAAGTTTGAAGCACTTGCTGCCAAATGGTGGGATCAACATTCTGAATTTCGCCCACTTCATCAAATTAATCCACTCCGTTTAAACTGGATTGATGAGCGTGTAGGCGGCCTTGCTGGTAAAAAAGTACTTGATGTCGGTTGTGGTGGCGGTATTTTGGCAGAGAGCATGGCACGTCGTGGAGCAGATGTACTTGGTATTGATATGGGTGAAGCACCGCTAGCTGTTGGCCGTTTGCATGCTCAGCAAGACAATGTTCAAAATATTGAATATCGCCAAATTCCTGTAGAAGAATTAGCACAAGAACAAGCCGGTCAATACGATGTGGTCACTTGCATGGAAATGATGGAACACGTTCCAGATCCAGCATCTATTGTAAGAGCTTGTCAGGCTTTGGTTAAACCGGGCGGCCATGTGTTCTTCTCAACCATTAACCGTAACCCAAAATCTTATTTATTTGCCATTATTGGCGCAGAATACGTACTACGCATGTTGCCAAAAGGTACACATGATTATCATAAATTTATTCGACCATCTGAAATGGCACATGACATTCGTAATGCAGGTCTTACTTTAAAAGAAATGACAGGACTGCACTACAACCCACTAACCAAGCATTACTGGTTAGCGCCAAATGTTGACGTTAATTATATGGTTCACACGATAAATACAGGTGCATGATGAAAGCTGTTTTATTTGATTTAGACGGTACTCTTATCGATACGGCTGCCGACTTCATTCGTATTATTCAGCAAATGTGCCGTGATGAAAGACGTCCAGTTGTTGATGCAGACCTCATTCGCACTCAGGTTTCTGAAGGTGCCCGTGCGATGGTTAAATTGGTCTATCCAGAGCTGGATGTGGCCAATCCAATTTTCTTGGCACATCGTCAAAACTTTTTAGATATTTACGGCAATAATATTGTGGTTGATACAGACCTGTTTGAAGACATGTATCCGCTTTTAGAAGAGTTAGAAGCTCAGCAGATTCCGTGGGGTATTGTGACCAATAAACCACGCGGTTTAAGTGAAGCTCTTTTAGCAAAGTTAAATCTGACCGAACGCTGTGCGGTTTTGGTGTGTCCTGAAGACGTCAGTAAAACCAAGCCAGATCCAGAACCGATGTATCTGGCGGCTAAACAGTTAAATATCCCAGCAAATGAAATTATTTATGTGGGTGACCATCCACGTGATATTGATGCTGGTCGCAATGCCAATATGTATACTATTTTGGCTGCATACGGCTATTTACCAATCGAACATCGTGATGATCTCGCTGCATGGCAGGCCGATTCGATTGTAAATACGGTGACAGAATTACACCATATGTTACGTCAAAAGCTTCCTGCTCTACAGGAAAATCAGCGTATGATAAGTTAACATAAGAGTTTTATAGGCTTTTTTAACAGTTGTTTGTTTTATCAATATAAAAAGAAGGAGGTTTACCAATGAAATATTCAGAATACCAACCTCGTCCGGATCTACTCAAAGATCGAATTATTTTAATCACCGGTGCTGGCGATGGAATTGGGCGAGCTGCCGCTCTGACTTATGCCCTACATGGTGCAACCGTTGTACTGCATGGTAGAACCTTAAATAAACTTGAAGTTATTTATGATGAAATTGAAAGTCTGGGTGCACCGCAACCAGCGATTTTGCCATTACAACTTTCGAGTGCTTCTGACCGTGATTATGACTTTTTAGTCGATACGCTCGAAAAGCAGTTTGGACGCCTAGACGGTATTTTGCATAATGCGGGTATTTTAGGTGAACGCGTAGAGCTAGCACATTATCCAACTGAAACTTGGGATGATGTCATGGCGGTTAACCTACGCGCGCCTTTTGCTTTGACTCAAGCATTATTACCACTTTTGCAAAAATCAGAAAATGCCTCTGTCGTATTTACCAGTTCGGGTGTAGGCCGTGAAGCACGTGCTTTATGGGGCGCATATTCTGTTTCAAAAATTGCAATTGAAGCAGTGAGCAAAATTTTTGCAGCGGAACATACTTATCCAAATATCCGCTTTAACTGCATTAATCCAGGTGCAACGCGTACTGCAATGCGTGCTAAAGCCTACCCACAAGAAGATCCGAAAACACTACCGACACCAGAATCGATCTTGCCTGCTTACCTTTATTTAATGGGTGATGATAGCTTGGCGCTCAATGGTCAAAGTATTGATGCACAGGATTAAAAAGTTAAAGATGAAAAGCTAAATTAAATTACGGCCAATCATCAAATCTGGCTTGCCTATACCTGAAAAGATATATCCAAGCCTTTTTTATTATTGATAAAAAACTCTTGATCTATCCGTAATTTTAATTGAACCATTAAATGATCTTCACAGTTTCTCTGCATTTTGCGCGTAGAGTATTCAACATGAGAGACATCAGATGTAAACGAGGATGCATCATGAAAAAGTTGTTCACAATCTTAACCCTTTCCATAGCCGTACTCACCACAAGTATGGCGAGCTTTGCTGATCCTCCTTTTGACCGAGGCCATGGCCCCAAAGGTCCTAAAGGTGGAGGACCACGCGGTGAATGGAACGATCGTGGGCCAGGATTTGGACGTGATCATGATGAAGATCGTATCCGTGACGAACGCCGTATGCGCGAAGAACGTGGCTTTGAACGCTTAAAACAGCATCGCTGGCAGCCTGGCTATGTTATGCCACAGCACTATCGTGGCAATGGCTACAAAGTCGACTATAAAGACAGTAACTTGCCAAGACCAGACCGAAACCAACAATGGTACAAAATCAACAATGACTATATTTTAGTCGACACTGATTCTAATAGTATTGTTAGTATCCGTGGTTTTTAACGCGATAGAACCTCGCTATCGCTGAGCAAGAAGGATAAA
>NZ_JRVL01000008.1:0-30910 GCF_054823985.1 Acinetobacter sp. GN11
GTTGATTAAATTAACCAATACGACGTTTTAATCCTGTCATTTGTAAAACACGTGTTGAAATTTCTTCAATCGACATTTCAGTCACGTTTAAATATTTAATCCCTTCTGAAATATAGATTCCTTCAATTGCTCTAAGTTCCATTTGGCATTGGCTGAAACTTGCATAACGACTATTCGCCTTACGTTCACTACGAATCGCAACTAATCGCTCAGCATCAATCATTAAACCAAATAATTTATTACGATGTGGTCTTAGTACTGCGGGCAAACGGTTATCATCCAAATCTTCTTCTGTTAATGGATAGTTTGCAACACGAATACCAAATTGAAGAGATAAGTAAATAGAGGTCGGTGTTTTACCCGAACGAGAAACACCAATTAGAATTAAATCCGCTTTATCATAATGACGAGTACGTGCCCCATCATCATTATCAAGCGCAAAATGAACAGCATCAATACGAGCTTTATAAGATTCAGAATCGGTTACAGCATGTGTCTGTCCAACTAATGTTGTAGGCGGCGTACCTAATTCTTGTTCGAGTTTACTGATTAAGCCTTCAAACACGTCTAGATTAACTGCTTTAGCAGTATTAATAATTTCTCGCGCGTTTGGATCAACTAAAGTATCAAAGACTAAAGGTAGACAACCATCCTTGGTTTGACATCTATTAATTTCAATCACAACATCCATTGCCGCCTCTTCGGTTGTAATATACGGCATGATATGAATATCAAAATCAACATTGGGAAATTGTGCTAATAACGAATGTCCAAGAGTCTCGGCAGTAATTGCAGTTCCATCAGAAATAAAAAAAACGCTCCGTCTAAACTGTTTACTTTCTGACATTAAAATTCTCCTTAAACATTTGTCTTAGTGCTATATAATCTTTATAGTAAACTGATCTTACATGACTGTCGCTTAGTATAATTCTCAACTAAGCACTTTATTTTTATAATTTCATGCCAAGATAGACATTAATACTGCAAAAGTGGAGTGAAAACTTTGGAAGCGCGCGTAATCGGTCTAGAAAAATTAGGGAAACACGATGTCGAACTCGTAGGTGGGAAAAACTCATCTCTGGGTGAAATGATCAGCCATTTATCAAATGCTGGTGTATCGGTACCTGGTGGTTTTGCAACTACTGCCGATGCCTATCGTGAGTTCTTAGATCAAAGCGGTCTTAACGCTCGAATTCAAGCAGAACTTGCTCAACTCAATGTTGATGACGTAAATGCCCTTGCAGAAACAGGTGCTAAAATTCGTCAATGGATTGTAGAGACTCCACTCACTGCAGCCCTAGAACAAGAAATTCGCGCCGCTTTTACAACACTTTCTAACGGCAACCCAGAAATCGCGGTTGCCGTTCGTTCATCTGCAACTGCTGAAGATTTACCAGATGCTTCATTCGCAGGTCAGCAAGAAACTTTCTTGAATATTCGCGGTATTGATAACGTTCTTATTGCAATTAAAGAAGTATTTGCTTCTTTATATAATGACCGTGCAATTTCTTACCGTGTACATCAAGGTTTTGACCATGATGTCGTTGCACTTTCTGCTGGCATTCAGCGTATGGTTCGCTCTGAAACTGGTGCTGCGGGTGTAATGTTTACACTTGATACCGAGTCTGGTTTCCGTGAAGTTGTATTTATCACAGCATCTTATGGTTTAGGTGAAATGGTTGTACAGGGTGCCGTTAACCCAGATGAATTTTACTTATCTAAACCGTTATTAAATGCTGGAAGACACTCAGTATTACGCCGTAACCTTGGTTCAAAACACCAAAAAATGATTTATGGTGAAGAAGGTTCTACTGGTAAATCGGTTGTCGTTGTTGATGTTGAGAAACAAGAGCGCCAACAATTTGCTTTAAATGATCATGAGTTACAAGAGCTAGCTAAACAAGCGCTTATTATTGAGCAGCACTACGGTGCGCCAATGGATATCGAATGGGCGAAAGATGGCGATGATGGTCAAATTTATATTGTTCAAGCTCGCCCTGAAACAGTAAAAAGCCGTCAAAATGTAGGCACAATGGAGCGCTATCTTCTTAAACAAAGAGGTACTGTTCTTTGTGAAGGTCGTTCAATTGGTCAACGTATTGGTTCTGGTAAAGTCCGCATCATCAGCTCAATTAAAGAGATGGACAAGGTTCAAGAAGGCGACGTTCTTGTATCAGATATGACCGACCCTGACTGGGAACCGGTAATGAAACGTGCCGCAGCGATTATTACTAACCGTGGTGGTCGTACATGTCACGCAGCAATTATTGCACGTGAGCTTGGTGTACCCGCTATTGTAGGCTGTGGTAACGCAACAGAAGTATTGACTGATGGTCAAGAAGTAACAGTTTCTTGTGCTGAAGGTGATACTGGCTTCATTTACGAAGGTGCTTTAGATTTCGAAGTTCAACGTAACTCAATTGAATCTATGCCTAAACTTTCGTTCAAAATTATGATGAACGTAGGTAACCCTGACCGCGCATTTGACTTTGCTCAAATTCCAAACGAAGGTATTGGTCTTGCTCGTCTTGAGTTCATTATTAACCGCATGATCGGCGTGCACCCTAAAGCCCTGCTCAACATTGATAGCCTACCTCGTGAAACTCGTGCTGCGGTTCTAACTCGTACCGCGGGTTATGCTTCACCTGTAGATTTCTATGTTGAAAAATTGGTTGAAGGTATTGCGACTCTTGCTGCTGCATTCGGTGACAAGCCGGTTATCGTTCGTATGTCTGACTTCAAATCAAATGAATATGCAAACTTGATTGGCGGTAAGTTATACGAGCCTGAAGAAGAAAACCCAATGCTCGGTTTCCGTGGTGCAAGCCGTTATGTATCTGATAACTTCCGTGACTGCTTCGAATTAGAATGCCGTGCACTTAAGAAAGCTCGTGATGAAATGGGTTTAACCAATATTCAAATCATGATTCCTTTTGTACGTACTGTATCTGAAGCAAAACGCGTTATTGAGTTACTCGCACAAAATGGTTTAAGACGTGGTGAGAACGGCTTGAAAGTAATCATGATGTGTGAATTACCAACTAACGCTCTGTTAGCTGAACAATTCCTAGAGCACTTCGATGGTTTCTCTATTGGTTCAAATGATTTAACTCAGTTAACGCTCGGTCTTGACCGTGACTCTGGTATTGTTTCACACCTTTTTGATGAACGTGATGCAGCAGTGAAAGCCCTTCTTTCAATGGCAATCCATGCCTGCCGCAAAGCGGGTAAATATGTAGGTATCTGTGGTCAAGGTCCTTCAGACCATCCAGATCTTGCAAAATGGTTAATGGAACAAGGTATTGAGTCTGTCTCTCTTAACCCAGACTCAGTTTTAGATACATGGTTCTTCCTTGCTGAAGAAAAAATCAAGCAAATCTAATATGTTATAAAAAAAGGCCCATCCGTGGGTCTTTTTTCATCTTTAGAACAGAGAATTTTTATTTATGCAAATTTACTTGGCACGTAATAATCAACAAGCTGGGCCTTACACCTTAGAGCAAGTAAATCAAATGTTGGCTAGCCAACAAATTTTGTTAACTGATTTAGCTTGGCATGAAGGCATGACAGAATGGAAAGCTTTAGGAGAATTAACCCAAGGTAAACTTGTATATCAACCTATCGGTTATTCTGCACCTGCCATAAACACAAACAGCTCAGTTAATGAAACTATTCGTCAAATTCGTGTAGAGCCTAAAACTCACGAACTTGCCTCTATTCCATCTCGAGCTTTGGCAAAAATTATTGATTTATTGCTTTGGTTACCAATAGCTGCAATCCCTTCTTTTTTCTTTAATGAATCTCAATATAAGCAATTATTTGAATTGCAAAAACAAATGCAATCAGCTGAAGTTGCTTCAACTAAAGCAGCAGAGTTACAACATCAACTTTTCACTTTAATTCCTATCGAAGCTTGGCATTCTATGCTTGCTTACGTAGTAATCATGCTTGCCATTCAAGCCTTTCTTTTAACAAAATATGGGCAAAGTATAGGTAAGAAAATTGTTGGAATTAAAATTGTAGATGCCGAGAGCAATGGTAAAGTTAATTTAACTCGCGTCTTCTTATTAAGAAGTATTGTTTTCATCATACTCAATTTGTTGTTTATGCCTATTAGTACAATTATTGACTATGCTTTTGCATTAGGACAAAAGCGACAAGCGCTACACGACAAAATTGCAAGAACAAAAGTGATCAAACGATAGTGAATTACTCATTCATTTAAGGTCTAAAAAAAAAGGAGGCACCTCGCCTCCTTTTTTCTATAGAGAGTTGATATTTAAATAAAAGCTCCATACAGATTCGATACCCTACAAAAAAAATCGGGTTTTAAAACAATTATTTCAGGCGACTTTATGTATAGCTTAGTTTGTTGATATGAGGCATAATGCCCTACAACGTAGCGGTGTCATATAATTGAGAAGTCTAAATTTAAGGATTAGCGTTCTCAATCATGCGACACTTTAATCGCTATCCCATATTTAATTAGGGAATGGGACTCTTCACCGAGGTTGTAAAATGAGACAAACGATTTTAGCTGTATTGTCTTTATCAACGCTTGCCGCACTTTTGACTGGGTGTGGTGGTGATATGGTACTTCTAAACTCTAAAGGTCCAGTTGGTCAAGGTCAAAGCGACCTCATGATGACTGCGATCTATTTAATGTTACTTGTGGTGATTCCTTCAATCATCATGGCATTATGGTTTGGTTGGAAATATCGCGCGTCAAATAAAGATGCAGACTATAAACCTACATGGGCACACTCAACTACAATTGAAGTTGTAGTATGGGGTATCCCTGTCATTATTATTGGTATTTTAGCTTGGTTAACTTGGTGGGGTTCCCACAAGTATGACCCATACCGTCCTTTAGAATCAGATAAAGCTCCTTTAACTATTCAAGTTGTTGCTGAACAGTTCAAGTGGATCTTCATTTATCCTGAACAAAACATTGCTACTGTTAACGAAGTACGTTTCCCTGAAAAAACTCCGTTAAGCTTTAAAATCACTTCTAACTTCACAATGAACTCATTCTTCATTCCACAGTTAGGCGGCCAGATTTATGCAATGGCAGGTATGCAGACTCACCTTCATTTGTTAGCAAATGAAACTGGCGTATATCGTGGTTTCTCTTCTAACTACTCAGGTTACGGTTTCTCTCAAATGCGTTTCAAGGCGCATAGTGTTACAGAGCAACAGTTCAACGAATGGGTAGCAGCTGTAAAAGCAGGTAATGGTTCTACTATTAATCCAGAAGCAGTTCAAAAAACTACGCTTGACCAAGCTGAATTAGCAACCTTACGTGATGGTAACCGTTCTAAGCACCAGATCGAGCATTTAGCAAATCGTGCTAAAGCTGATGGTGATCAAGAAGCGTTTGCTAAAGCTGAAGCTATGAAACCGTTCCCGACTAAGCCACACCCTGTGACTTATTACTCTTCAGTTGAACCAAAATTGTTTGAAACAATTATCAACCATTATATGAGTAACTATCATGGTGTTGACCACTCTGCTGCGCATGCAACAGCTGAACACGCTGCTCAAGGGGAATAAGACATGGATATGATTTTTGGTAAACTGGGTTGGGACTCTATCCCGACAGAGCCAATCGTGCTTGTCACCATGGTCCTTATGGCACTTGGTGGAATTGTTGTGCTTGGCGGTATCACCTATTTCAAAAAATGGGGATATTTGTGGAATGAGTGGTTTATTACGGTAGACCATAAAAAAATTGGTATCATGTACATTCTTGTATCTGTAGTCATGCTTTTGCGTGGTTTCGCCGATGCAATTATGATGCGTCTACAACTTTTCCTCGCTAAAGGCGGCGGCGAAGGTTATCTACATCCAGACCATTACGACCAGATCTTCACCGCACACGGTGTAATTATGATCTTCTTCGTAGCAATGGGTCTCGTTGTAGGTATGATGAACATCTCTGTACCTTTACAGATTGGTGCTCGTGACGTTGCTTTCCCATTATTGAACTCTTTAAGCTTCTGGTTATTCGCCGGTGCTGCTGGTTTGATGATGCTTTCTCTTGTATTAGGTGAATTTGCTGCGACTGGTTGGATGGCTTACCCTCCTCTGTCTGGCATTCAATATTCTCCTGGTGTAGGTGTTGACTACTATATCTGGGCACTTCAGGTTTCTGGTCTAGGTACGCTTTTATCTGGTGTTAACTTCTTCGTTACCATCATCAAAATGCGTGCACCTGGCATGAAATTGATGGATATGCCTATTTTCACGTGGACTTCACTTTGTACGGCTGTATTAATCATTGCATCGTTCCCTGTATTAACAGGTACACTTGCAATGTTAACTCTAGACCGTTACTTCGGTTTCCATTTCTTCACAAATGAGCTTGGCGGTAGCCCAATGCTTTATGTGAACTTGATCTGGACATGGGGCCACCCTGAAGTATATATCTTAGTATTACCAGCATTTGGTCTATACTCAGAAATCGTTGCAACCTTCTCTCGTAAAGCGTTGTTCGGTTATAAGTCTATGGTGTATGCAACTATCGCAATTACAGTTCTTGCGTTCGTTGTATGGCTTCACCACTTCTTTACCATGGGTGCTGGTGCGAACGTTAACGCGTTCTTCGGTATCATGACCATGGTTATTGCGATTCCTACTGGTGTGAAAATCTTCTCTTGGTTATTCACCATGTATAAAGGTCGCATCACCTTTACTACTCCAATGTTATGGACGCTTGGCTTCCTTATAACATTTGGTATTGGTGGTTTAACTGGTGTACTTATGGCTGTTCCACCTGCGGACTTCCTTGTACACAACTCATTATTCTTGATCGCTCACTTCCATAACGTAATTATCGGTGGTGTGGTGTTTGGTATGTTTGCCGGCATCATTTACTACTGGCCAAAAATGTTTGGTTGGAAGCTCAATGAAGCATGGGGTAAAGCTGCGTTCTGGTTCTGGTTCTTCGGTTTCTATTTTGCATTCATGCCACTTTATATCCTTGGTTTCATGGGTATGACTCGTCGTTTGAATACATATGACAACCCTGAATGGGATCCTTACCTTGCAATTGCATTATTTGGTGCTGTTCTCGTTGCGATTGGTATTGCATGTTTCTTAATGCAAATCATTGTTGGTTTCTTACAACGCAAAGACAACATGGACCTTACAGGCGATCCATGGGATGCACGTACGCTTGAATGGGCGACTTCTTCCCCTGCTCCGTTCTATAACTTTGCGCATGAACCAGATGCAAGCGGTATTGACCGTTTCTGGACTGACAAAGAAAATGGTGTAGCATACGCACGTAACACTAAATATGAAGACATCCACATGCCGACTGATCGTGCTGCTGGTTTTGTCATTGCAATGTTCATTACAATTCTTGGCTTTGCACTCATCTGGCATATTTGGTGGCTTGTTGTTGTTTCATTCGTTTCAGCTGTTGTTAGCTTGATCGTAAGCTCATTCACTAAGAATGTTGATTACTACGTTCCAGCTGCTGAAGTTGAGCGTATTGAAAACGAACGCTATGCTTTACTTGAAAAACACTTGAAGAAGGACTAAGGAAATGGCTGAAGTACTTCATCACGACAACCACGGCCACGACGGTCATCATGAACATGATGATACAGACTTAACGGTCTTTGGTTTCTGGACATACTTGATGAGTGACTTGATTCTTTTCGGATCACTCTTCATTGCGTTCGCTGTATTAAGCAGTCATATTCCACCAGGAACTCCAAGTGCATATGACCTATTCCATGATTCTTTAGGCTACGTGTTAACTGAAACATTTGCCTTATTGATTTCATCGGTAACTTTCGGTTTTGCTGTACTTGCATCTTATAAAAAGAATGTAAATCAAGTTATCACTTGGTTATTTATTACATTCCTTTTTGGTGCAACGTTCATTGGAATGGAACTTTATGAGTTCCATCACCTTGTAGAAGAAGGTCATGGTCCAACTCACAGTGCATTCTTATCATCGTTCTTTACTTTGGTTGGTACACACGGTATCCACGTAACTTCTGGTTTAGTGTGGATGTTAGTATTGATGTATCAAATCAAAACTAAAGGTTTGACATTACCGAATACACGTCGTCTAGCTTGCTTAAGCTTGTTCTGGCACTTCCTTGACATCGTTTGGATCTGTGTATTCAGCGTCGTTTACTTACTGGGAGTTCTCTAATGAGTAGTCATGACCATAATGCTGCAGGTGCGTCACACGGTAACTTTAAGCAATACACTGTTGGATTTATCCTTTCTGTTATCCTCACCATCATCCCGTTCGGGATGGTGATGGCGGGTGGTTTCAGTCGTGGCATCTTAGTTACAGTAATTGCAATCGCTGCTATTGCTCAGGTTCTTGTACAGCTTGTGTACTTCCTACACATGAATACATCATCTGAACAACGCTGGAATATGATCGCATTCATCTACACAATCTTATGTATCGCGGTACTTTTGATTGGTTCTGTGTGGATTATGAATTACCTTCACTACAATATGATGATCTAAACTGATTGTCATGTTGAAAAAATATCTATTCCTGACTAAACCAGGAATTCTCTTCGGTAATTTCATTACCACCTTGGGCGGCTTTTTCTTAGCCGCCCAAGGCTCTATAGACATCTTATTACTACTACTCACCTTACTTGGAACTACTTTAGTTGTAGCTTCTGGGTGTGTCGTAAATAATGTTATAGACCAAGACATCGATACCAAAATGCAGCGCACGCAAAACCGTGCATTAGTCAAAAAAACCATTTCTCCTACTGTTGCACTTATATATGCATTCGTTCTTGGACTTATCGGTTTTAGTATTTTGTGGTTCGGTGTAAATGCTTACGCTTTCTTGTTTGCAATAATTGGTTTTATTGTCTATGTCGGTTTTTATAGTTTGTGGACAAAACGCACCTCAATCCATCAAACCGTCATTGGTAGCATTTCCGGAGCGAGTCCTCCTGTTATTGGTTATACAGCAGTAACTCATCATTTTGATGTAGCCGCCTTACTTTTGTTTTTGGCTTATGCGCTATGGCAAATGCCACATTCATGGGCAATTGCTATTTATCGTTTTGACGATTACAAAAATGCGGGAATCCCGATTCTGCCAGTTGCACGTTCTATTTATCGCACGAAAGTAGAGTGTGTCATTTATATTCTATTGTTTGCAGCCGTATTGAATGGTTTATATTGTTTTGGCTATACCAATATATTCTTTCTAGTCACCTTTAATGCACTAACAGCATATTGGTTCTATTTATCAATTATTGGTTTTAAAGCTGAAAATGATCAACTTTGGGCTAAACGTTTTTTCCTCTACTCGGTCATATTAATCACCCTGTTAAGTTTGAGCTTTAGCTTTACCTATCAATCCCCTGCTCCAAATCTTCCTCTCTTTTAAATAAGGGAGGATTTCCTCCTTAAGAGTAAAGAACTTTTACTTTTCTCATCAAAAGATTTGTTTTTAGTCGAACTTTTACTTATAATTCAGCCTTCGCAAATTTTGCGACATAACTTTTAAGTTATGACTCCTTGCTTCTAATTCTTTATTTAATTAGGGGCTGTTTAAACCGTAAGGAGCTGACAATGCGTCATTACGAAATCGTACTTTTAGTACACCCAGATCAAAGCGATCAAGTTGTAGGTATGGTTGAACGCTATATCTCTCAGATCAAAGAAGCTGAAGGTCAAATTCACCGTTTAGAAGATTGGGGCCGTCGTCAATTGGCTTACCCAATTAACAAAATTCACAAAGCACATTACATTCTTATGAATGTTGAGTGTGGCCAAACTACTCTTGATGAGTTAGAAGAATTGTTCCGTTATAATGACGCGATCATTCGTAACCTTATCATCCGTCGTGAACACGCAATCACTGAAGAGTCATTGCTTGCTAAAAGTGCTGAAGAAAAGCGTGCGCGTAAAGCTCAACGTGAAGAAGCACAGCAAGTTGCTCAAGAAGCTGAATAAGGAGAACATCAATGGCACGTTTTTACCGTCGTCGCAAGTTCTGCCGCTTTACAGCTGAGAATGTTGTGTACATCGACTACAAAGATATCGATACTTTAAAACAGTACATCACTGAAAACGGCAAGATTGTTCCTAGCCGTATCACTGGTACTAAAGCTCGTTATCAACGTCAATTAGCACTTGCTATCAAGCAAGCTCGCTACTTGTCTTTGATTGCGTACACTGACAACCATAAGTGAGGTGATCTGTGGACGTTATCTTATTACAACGCATTAAAAACCTTGGTAAATTAGGCGATAAAGTATCAGTTAAAGCTGGTTACGGCCGTAACTTCCTTATCCCTCAAGGTAAAGCAGTTGCAGCTACTGAAGCCAACACTGCTGCTTTCGAAGCTCGTCGCGCTGAACTTGAAAAGCAAGAAGCTGAAATTTTAGCTGCTGCTCAAGCACGTGCTGAACAATTGAATGAAGTTAACATCGTTATCACTGCTAAAGCTGGTGACGAAGGTAAACTCTTCGGTTCTATCGGTACTCGTGACATCGCTGACGCTTTAACGAATGCTGGTCTTACAGTTGACCGTGCAGAAGTTCGTTTACCGAATGGCGCGCTTCGTCACACTGGTGAATTCAACATCGCAATCCAATTGCATCATGATGTTGCTGCAGAAGTTCTCGTTACTATCGTATCTGAGTAATTTCTCATCAAAAAAAGAGCATGCTTTTGCATGCTCTTTTTTTATGTGCCCTATTTTTAAAATAAGATATATTAATTCCTGATCAGTTCTTCAGTTTTATTGGTTTTTTAATTAGGTAGTTTATTTAATTTTGTTTTAAGATAGTTCTCGGCCTCACAGGCTATTTGCGTACACTTTTCTTTATCATCAGGTCTAATTATGTCTCAGGCGAATGCCACTTCTTTAACTCTTTCATCTCCAACAGAAAATAAAACGAGTGAATCAGGCCAACTTAAAGAGTTTCGCACTCCCCCACACAATTTAGCTATTGAACAAGCTGTTCTTGCGGCCCTAATGACAGTTGCCGAATCATTCGAGCAAGTCAGCGACTTATTAAAAGAAAATGATTTTTATGCAACACGTCACAAATATATCTATCGTTCCATTGAGAAACTGGCACAAGAAAACTCTCCTTATGATGCTGTCTTAGTCAGTGACTGGCTCTTAAAACAAAATTTACTCGATGCTATTGGTGGTGAAGAATATTTAATGCAGCTTATGGCTGATTCACCATCAAGTTTCTATAACTTAGAAACGTATGCCAGTAAAATTAAAGAGTTCTCTACGCTTCGCAGTATGATCAAAGTCAGTACTGAAATTTTACAAAATGCTTATGACACAAAAGGTCGTGGTGTTAGTGAAATTCTAGACCTAGCAGAAACCAGTATTTTTTCTCTAGCAGAGCAACACAATAACAATAAAAAAGATGCAGGTCCTAAATCTATTAGCTCTGTTACAGCCGATGTAATTAGCAAACTTGATGAACTCTCAAAACTAGATGGCAATATTACAGGTTTAACCACAGGTTTCTTAGAACTGGATAATAAAACATCTGGTATGCAAGCTGGCGACTTAATTATTGTTGCCGCACGTCCATCCATGGGTAAAACCACTTTCGCTATGAATTTGGTTGAAAGCGTTCTGCAATATAACAAGCTACCCGCTCTAGTATTTTCAATGGAGATGCCAGCGGACTCAATTGCGATGCGTCTTATTTCTGCAATGGGTAAAGTTCACCAAGGACATTTACGTTCGGGGAACTTAGATGCAGATGAATGGACCAAGGTGACTGGTACCATTTTGCAACTTCAACAAATGCATTTATATATTGATGACTCATCTGCTCTACCTCCAACAGAACTTCGTGCCCGTGCTCGACGCATTGCCAAAATGCATGATGGTAAAATTGGTTGCATCATGGTCGACTATTTACAGCTCATGAAAGTTCCAGGAATGGGTGATAACCGTGTGGGTGAGATTTCAGAAATTTCACGTAGCTTGAAAGCCTTAGCAAAAGAAATGCACTGCCCCGTTATCGCACTTTCCCAGCTCAACCGAAGTCTGGAAAACCGACCAAATAAACGCCCAGTAATGTCTGACTTACGTGAATCTGGTGCGATCGAGCAGGATGCTGACTTGATTATGTTTATTTACCGTGATGAGGTTTATAACAAAGAGTCGAAAGAAGCCGGCACTGCAGAAATTATTATTGGTAAACAGCGTAACGGTCCAATTGGTTCAGTTCGTCTTGCTTTTGAAGGTCAATATACTCGATTTAGTAATCTCTCTCCTGAGTATTACAGCCAATATGATGATGAAGAATAAACTCTATCTCTAGCCCAAAGGAGTAAATGAGGGTGCGCCAAGCAACAGTTTATATTGATCGCGATGCACTTCAATATAATTTAAACCGTGTCAAACAACTCGCAGCAAATTCAAAAATTGTAAGTATGGTGAAAGCTAATGCTTATGGACATGGAATCAAAGACTGTTTAGCAGCCTTAAATGCCTCAGATGCCTTTGGTGTCGCCTGCCTACAAGAAGGTTTAGAAATTCGCGAACTTGGATTTCAACAACCAGTTACTTTAATTGAAGGGGCATTTTCTGAAGATGAAATGCCTATTATAATTGAGCAAAAATTTGAATGTGTGATTCACCATCAACAGCAGTTTGAATGGTTAATTAAACATAAGCAAGAATACATTGCTCAAGGTTTAAAAGTCTGGATTAAGCTCAATAGCGGGATGAACCGTTTAGGATTTAAAGTACCTGAAATTATTGAAGTCATTAAAACTTTAAAAGCCGAAGGATTTACCTGTGTGCTGGCGATGCATTTCGCAAATGCAGATGTAGACCATCCACTTAACGAGCAACAAAAACAACAATTTTTACAAGTTAAGCAAGCTTGTGATCCAGTTTTAGCATCTTGCTGTAATTCTGCTGCAATTTATAAATGGCCAGAATTACATTTTGACTATGTTCGCCCAGGTATTATGCTTTACGGCGCTTCACCTTTTGCAGATAAAACAGTCCATGATCTTGACCTAAAACCGGTTATGACTTTTTCAGCAGAAGTGATTGCGCTAAATCATATTCAAACTGATGAACATGTCGGTTATGGCTCTACTTTCTGTGCAAAACAAGCAATGGATATCGCGATTGTTTCTATAGGTTATGGCGATGGTTATCCACGAGCTTATATTAAACAAAACTATGTCGCTATTGATAAACAACTCTGTGCAGTTGTAGGCCGAGTGAGCATGGATATGCTTGCAATCGATGTGACAGGCAAGCAAGTAAAATTAGGTACGCCAGTCGAACTTTGGGGTGCACACCGTTTAGTGGATGATGTTGCGGATGCAAACGGAACGATAGGATATGAATTACTCTGTCGCCTAAGCAATCGCCCTACTCGCAAAAGCAGTTAAATAATAAAATATAAAAAAATCCAAGCTTGCTTGGCTTTTTTTATTAGTTTTTAAAATTTTATCGCCAGTAATCATCAGTTGGTTTTGGCATTTCCTGTAAACCGCGACGCAAAGTATCTGACCATTGTTTACTAATCTGTGAAAAATAAGGATCATCTTCTGTAATTCGTTTTCCCATTGGGATCACAAAACTATCTTTATTGTAAATCAATGCATCAAGTGGCAAGCCAACAGAAACATTTGAACGCAAAGTTGAGTCAAAAGAAATTAGGCTACAACGCAATGCATCATCGAGTGGCATTGCATAATATAAAGCACGATCTAGAATAGGTTTGCCATATTTACTCTCGCCTATTTGAAAGTAAGGTGTATCTGTAGTTGCACAAATAAAATTACCTTGTGGATAGACATTATAAAGTTGCATGTCGCCGCCTTTAATTTGTCCACCAACCAAAATACTACAGGCATAATTCATTTGCTCCTGAGTATCTGAACTAATATCCTCTAAAACAGTTTTCAAGGTTTTACCAATCAGTTCAGCTGCCTCAAACATAGTATTAACACTATATAAATTAGGCTCTTGCTGCAAAGTAAGGGCATTTTGTAAATGACCGATAACGGCCTGCGTTGTTGCTAAATTACCTGCTGTTTGCAAGGCAATAAAACGCTCTCCAGTAACGCCGAAAGTATGCAATTTTCGGAACACAGAAATATGGTCAACTCCTGCATTAGTTCTCGTGTCACTAATAAACACTAAACCTTGTTCCAATCTTAGCGCACAACAATAGGTCATTTCATTCTCTTTACATTCAACATGCCAACACTTGAACCACAGACATCATGTTCTCAACCCCGCCTTGCTCTCTTACACCACGAATAGGTGCTACATCAAGATAATCACGGCCAACCGCAAGGTAGATATGATGTTTGGGTGTAAACAACTGATTGCTTACATCAAAACAATACCACTGATTTTCTAAAAATACTTCCGCCCAAGCGTGACTGGCAAGGTGCGGATAGTTTTGATCAAATAGATAACCAGAGACATAACGTGCTGGTAATTGTAACGCACGACACATCGCAATTAAAACATGAGCATGATCTTGGCATACACCTTCACCAGCATGAAATGCTTCAGTTGCAGTTGTCTGAACCGATGTACTTTCAGGCTGATAAAGTATTTTCTGCAAAATATATTCGCTTAATAATGCAATATGCTGTCGATCTTTGACCACTACAATATTTCTGGCAAAGTCTAACATTTCTGAATCACATCGGGTTGCACCTGTCATCTGCAAAAATAAATTTGTAGGTGTAGATAGATTTACACAACCAAGCTCCACATTCTGAAGTTCAACGATTCCTTGAGCCATAAATGTAAGATGTTGGTATTGATAGCGCTGACTAGCCGTCATCCAAACATTGTTAAATATGTCCCTTTTTATCGTTTTGTCACCCGGCACGCTAACTGCCCAATTCATAACATGTTGATGTGGCGATGTTTGAGGCATCATTTTAATATACTGAATACTGTTTTGAGCAGTTTCAGTATAGCTATAATGCGTTTGATGATTAACCATCAATTTCATAATCAGACCTCAAACATATTTTCCAACTGTTGTGTGAAAGTATAGTAAGCATCCCACGTGAGCTGATGCTTTAGTACTTGCCAATTTTGATCTATATTCTCCCAACCTAAGCCAGCAAGCCGTTGCACCACAACCTCCAGGTCAGACACAAGGACTGATAAATCTTGCCCAAAACGTAGTTCTATATCAAATTGCTCTATTTTTTGACCTAAATGCAGAAATAAACCCACATCTTCATTCTCCGCTTCTAGTATTTCGGTGCATTGTTCAACGGCTTTTCTCAAAGCTTCAGGTTTAGCTTGAAGCGTGTTAATCACATGATTTAATTCTGCATAAGCATTTGATGACAATATACCTCTTAGTTCTTGAATATTATCTTTAGCAATAACCAACTGGTTCAGTAATGAAAATGTTTGCTTCTTGTCTAACATATAGTGATTTAGTAATTCAGCATTTTCTATGACCAAACCAAATGCTGCTGCAAATTTTGTTGCTTTCTCATCTTGTGTAAAGGGTAAATGAGAGGCTGCAAATTTAACTCTCATTAGATATCGACCCAACCAATATATTTGATGAGCACTCGAATTGAGTAAAACCATAAAGTTCCTCTTTAACCCACAATTAGGAATGTAATGTTTCGACAACCCATGTATCTTTTATGCCGCCACCTTGGGACGAATTTACGACTAAAGAGCCAGCCTGCATGGCAACTCGTGTTAAGCCACCTGGTACTATTTCTGTACGATAAGGCGAACTCAATACAAATGGACGTAAGTCAATGTGACGTTCAGCTACCCCTCCTGTAGTTAAAGTTGGAGCCACAGATAAGGCTAAGGTAGGTTGTGCAATGTACATATGAGGTGTGGCGATCAATTTTTTTCTAAAATCATCAATTTCACACGAGCTTGCTTGAGGCCCAATTAGCATGCCATAGCCACCCGACCCTTGTGCTTCTTTAACGACTAATTGGTCCAGATTAGAAAGTACATAATCTAAGTGTTCATCTTTACGGCACTGATAAGTAGGTACATTTTTTAGAATTGGCGTTTCACGCAAATAATATTGAATCATTTGATCCACATAAGGATAAATAGATTTATCATCAGCCACGCCTGTTCCAGGCGCATTTGCAATCACAACATTTTTTTGCAAATAAGCAGACATAAGGCCTGCTACACCTAAAGCACTGTCTGGTCTAAATGCTAAAGGATCTAGAAAATCATCATCTAATCGGCGGTAAATCACATCTACTTTTTGACGCCCACGAATAGTTTTGACAAATACTTGATCATTTTCGACAAATAAATCGCGATTTGTAACCAGTGGCACATCCATTTCACGTGCTAGAAAAGCATGCTCATAAAAAGCACTATTAAAACGTCCCGGTGTTAGCACCACCACAAAAGGGCGGTCCACAGATGAATTTTCCTGCAATATTTCTTTTAAAAGTTTTGGATAATGCTCAATTCCCTGTAAATTATTAGCCGCACATAGCTCAGGCATTAATTGCTGGCTAATGTTTCGGCTTTCGATCATGTAAGACACACCTGAAGGCGTTCGTAAATTATCCTCCAATACAAAAAACTCTCCTTCACCATCACGGATAATATCAATTCCGCTAATTTGTGAATAAATTTTGCCTTTCAAAGCATGTTTAAGCATATGAGGCTGAAAAGCGTCATTTCCCATGATTTGCTCTTCGGGAATGAGTTGTGCTTTTAAAATATGTTGTCCATGATAAATATCATCTAGGAAATAATTTAATGCTTTAACACGCTGTGCACAGCCCGAAGCTATTTTCTCCCATTGTTTTTTTTCAATTATCCTTGGAATTAAATCAAAAGGAATTGTTCGCTCTGTACCATCTTTATCACCATATACGTTAAAAGTAATTCCATGATAAAGAAAATGCTGCTTCGCCTGAGCATTCAATTGTTTTAACTCATCTAGAGTACGGATACTCAACCATTGTTCAATTTTTTTAGAAGCAGCTCCATTTGATGTTACATCGTCCAGCATCTCATTAAAAAACTGTGATTTTAGCTGCTCAAATAGATTAGTTTTTACGGAAATATGTTCTAAAAAAGAGGTTGGGTTAATGAGTGCCGTAGTTGTCTGCTCTTGTATAAAAAAATCATTATCTATATGTAATTCATGCTCTTGTTCTGACATAACCACCTCGTCTTATCATTTATCTATATTTCATTTTTAAATAAGCAATTTCAGTGCCATTTATATATGTTTAATTTTTTTACGGTGCATTGTTATAACTTTCTTCTTTTAAATCTTAACATCGATTGTAAAAGTACCCATAAACCGAATCTGACAAACTTGCTAAATGTGTAAAGATTTTTTATTGTGTTGACACCAAAGCAATTGGATATAGATGTATTACGCTTATGTCTGTAATAGAAAAAGAAACTTCAAATAGTTTATATCGCCAATGGCAGATTTTATCTCGCCTCCCTACCGGTAAATGGATCGGGACACGGGAATTACAAGAAATGCTTGAACGTGAAGGTATTGATATCAGTTTAAGGACTATTCAGCGTGATTTAAATCAAATTGCTCAGCGCTTTCCAATTGAAAGTAATAAGGCTGTACCTCAGGGCTGGCGGTGGCAATCAGATGCGCCTATTCAAAGCTTACCTCACATGACGAGCTCTCAGGCAGTAACCTTTATGATGGTTGAGGAGCATCTAAAACACTTACTTCCACCTAGCCTGCTTGATGAGATGGGGCCTTGGTTTGATTTAGCTAAACGCAGCCTCTCTACACAAAATAATGTGAGGCAATGGATTAATCGAGTACGCATCGTACCAGCAAGCCAACCGCTTATCCCACCTGTAGTCGACCGTGCTGCTCAACAAGCAATTTATGAAGGTCTACTCCAAGACAAACAAATAGAATGTATTTATCGCGCACGAGTTAATCAAGGAGAAGACAAAACTTATGTTTTAAATCCTTTAGCTCTGGTACAAAAAGGTGCAGTAATTTATTTAATTTGCACACGACATGACAAAACTGAAGTTCAAACGTTTGCCTTGCACCGTTTTAAATCAGCAAAAGTCTTAGATAGTCGAGCACTGCATCCAGTCAATTTTGATATTGATCATTATATCGATTCAGGTGCTTTAGGCTTCAGAGTGGACTACAAACAGCCAACTGAATCAATTCAGCTCACATTAACCATGACAGAACAGACTGCTAGAACTTTCTATGAAAGTCAGTTAAGTAAGGACCAAACTATAGTTCCACTTGAAGAAAATATTGTAGAAGTTACCGCGACCGTACCTTTTACATCTCAACTGGTGTGGTGGTTACGTAGTTTTGGCAAGAAATTACTACATATCGAACCTATTCAAGTACACAACGCTGTGCGAGAAATTGAATCTGAGAATAAATAGATATAAAAAAGAGAACCATAAGGTTCTCTTTAGATTTTGAATTATAATTTTCTTAATTTTATATTAGCTCTTATATTTATAGTTGTTTCAGATCAATCTCTTCTCCCCCGACCAAACTGATCTGCTCTTTCTTTTGCGCTATTTTAAACATGAACATTGGCATGCCATTTCATCTCTATTGTAGCGAATTGATTTCATTGTCATGGTTAAAGCCCTCTTGTTTGAACGTGAATTTAATATAACTGGATGCTTTAAATATGTGAAATAAGAAAAAAAGGAAGTGAAATCTATTTTCCTCCTTAGGAAGTTTGCATATATTTTTGGAACAAAAAATAAAAAAGCCCAGTCTTAACTGGGCTTTTTTTTACATTTAAAAGATTAAGCTGTTTTCTTAATCATATTGTTCTTACGAATTGTGATCATTACAAGCTGAACTGCTGCTGGTGTAACACCAGGAATACGGCTTGCTTGAGCTAACGTTTCAGGAAGAACCGTTTTTAATTTCTGGGTAATTTCACGTGATAAACCAGACACTACGTCATAATCAAAATCGGTAGGAATTTTAGTTTCTTCAAGACGCTTTAACTGTGCCACATCTTCATGCTGACGGTTAATATAACCTTCATATTTCACAGCAATCTCGATTTGGTCGCCAACTTGCTCAGAAACTTCAGAACCTGTAAGTTCTGCAATTTGACCAAAGTTAATATTTGGACGTTTAAGCAAATCAATTGCACTACATTCTTTACTTAAGTCAGCACCCGTCATCTCAACGAATTTTTTACCCATTGGATTATTTGGTGCTGCCCACAAATGTTGTAAACGAGAAGTTTCACGCTCAACCGCTTCCATTTTTTCACAATAAGCAGCCCAACGTACATCATCAACCAAACCAAGTTCACGACCCACAGTCGTTAAACGTTGATCTGCATTGTCTTCACGTAGCATCAAACGGTATTCAGCACGCGACGTAAACATACGGTATGGTTCTTTGGTACCTAAAGTGATGAGGTCATCAACCAATACGCCCATGTAAGCTTGATCACGCTTAGGTGTCCACTCTTCTTGCTCCCACGCACGACGCGCAGCATTTAAGCCCGCAAGTAAACCTTGAGCACCTGCTTCTTCATAACCTGTCGTACCATTAATTTGGCCAGCAAAATATAGACCATTAATCGCTTTAGTTTCGAGGGTGAATTTCAAAGCTTGCGGATTGAAATAATCGTATTCAATCGCATAGCCTGGACGCAAAATATGCGCATTTTCCATACCACGAATAGAGCGAACAAGCTCAAACTGCACATCAAATGGAAGCGAAGTCGAAATACCATTTGGATAAAGCTCATGTGTATCTAAACCTTCTGGTTCTAAAAACACCTGATGCGAGTCTTTATCAGCGAAACGGTGAATTTTATCTTCGATTGATGGGCAATAACGCGGACCAACACCTTCAATAACACCGGTATACATTGGTGAACGATCTAAACCACCACGAATAATGTCATGGGTTTTTTCATTCGTATGCGTGATATAACAATTTACTTGTTCAGGGTGCATAGAAGCATCACCCATGAATGACATAACCGGAGACGGGAAATCGCCCGGCTGTGGAATCATGACTGAAAAATCAACCGAACGTGCATCAATACGTGGAGGTGTACCAGTTTTTAAGCGGCCCACAGGTAATTTTAATTCACGTAAACGCTGAGCAAGCGCAATAGAAGGCGGATCACCTGCACGACCACCGCTTGATTTTTCTAAACCAACGTGGATTACGCCACCCAAGAATGTACCTGTAGTCAACACGACAGTTTTAGCGTCAAAGCGAACACCCATTTGGGTAATAACACCTTTAACTGTATCACCCTCAACAATCAAGTCATCAGCCGCTTGCTGAAAAATATCAAGATTTGCTTGATTTTCCAAAGTATCGCGGATAGCAGCTTTATAGCGCACGCGGTCAGCTTGAGCACGTGTTGCACGCACTGCTGCACCTTTACGTGAATTTAAAATACGGAACTGAATACCACCTTTATCGGCAGCTAAAGCCATTGCGCCGCCAAGTGCATCAATTTCACGTACTAAATGTGACTTACCAATACCACCGATTGCTGGGTTACAACTCATTTGGCCCAAAGTCTCAATGTTATGGGTCAAAAGCAAAGTCTGTCGTCCCATACGCGCAGCAGCGAGGGCCGCTTCCGTACCTGCGTGACCGCCACCGATAACGATAACATCATAAACTTTAGGATAGTGCATGAGTACAAAAACACCAGAAAAAAAAAGACGGAACATTATAGCAAAATTATCTAAATATTGATGTACATAATTACAAATTTATGGTCACACAATTTACGGTACGCCACATGATTTGACATTTTGTTTCAGGAACTCAATACAAAGTGAATGTTATTAAAATTAATTCATCTTAGAATAAAAAATGTACAGCACTTCTATAACTTTAAAATTAACGCGACAAGAAGGAATACAAAATGAAAACGACTATGTTAAAAATCTTAACAGCATCTCTACTTTGTTTTTCAGGCGTAACGTTTACCCACGCTGCGACGAATCATATGGCCAAATCGACTCATATGGCTAAATCAAGCAAAACAGCTCATCATGCTGCTGAGTCAAGCAAATCAGAGATGCAAAAACAGCTGAGAGCTTGTACTAAAAAACGTGAGGGCGAATGGGTTTCTTACAATCATAACGGTGTGATCTTCAACGGTACTTGCCAACAAAATGAAAATGGTAAGTTACAGTTTAAAGCGCCCGCTCCTTAATCTGTTTTGACATAAGGTATAGAAGAAGTCATTTATTTTCCGCTATATCTCATCAGTATTTTTAAAGTCGGTCCATTAAAGATGGGCCGCTTTCTTTTTTAAAATGGTCTAGTCCGCTACAATACGTCTTTAAATAAAATTTTTAGGTCCTTTTCGTGAAGTGGTTACAAATACACATTACCGTTGATCAAGCACAAGTTGAGTTCACAGAAACACTTTTAATGTCTCTAGGTGCGGTAAGCGTAACTCTGGATGATGCTGAAGATCAGGCTTTACTCGAACCACTACCAGGTGAAACACCTTTATGGAACAAAGTAATCGTGACAGGCATCTATCAACAAGACGAACAAGACCCAATTGATGTCGACACTTTAGAAGCTTTCTTAAAAGCTCAACTTCCAGATGCTCCTATACGTCACGAAGAACTTGAAGACCAAGTATGGGAACGTGCATGGATGGATTATTACGAACCAATCCAAATTGGGGAAAAGTTCTGGATCGTACCTGAATGGTTAGAGCCACCAGAAGCTGATGCAACTAATATTAAGTTAGATCCAGGTCTTGCGTTTGGTACAGGCAACCATGCAAGTACCTTCTTATGCTTACAATGGTTAGGCAAAACTGACGTTAAAGATAAGATCGTGATTGATTATGGTTGTGGTTCAGGCATTTTAGGTGTCGCAGCTTTATTATTAGGTGCTAAAAAAGTATATGCCACTGATATTGACCCTCAAGCTGTTTTAGCAACAAAACAAAATGCTGAACTTAATGGCGTATTAGATCGACTATATGTAGGCCTTCCTGAAGAATTCGATAAAGAGTTCAAACCTCAACAGGCAGATGTTTTAGTTGCAAATATTTTAGCGGGTCCACTCATGGCACTTGCGCCTGAGTTTGCAAATTTGCTTAAATCTGACGGTGAATTCGCACTTGCAGGTGTAATTGAAGAGCAAGTTGCTGATGTTTCACGTGTTTATTCTGAATTTTTTGATATATTAGATGTCGAAAAACGCGAAGAAAACTGGTGTCGCATTTCAGGAAAACGTAAAACAATAAATTGAGACTTTTTAACTCATGAATGAAAAACAAACCCGCTGCCCTAAGTGTTTAACAATTTATAAAGTATCTCTTACTCAATTGACTGTTGCTCAGGGTATGGTTTGTTGCCCTAAATGCGATTCGAGCTTTAATGCACTCACCCATTTGATTAATATTGAAAAGCCTGTCACGGTTAACTCATCTACATTAGCCAATGGTTCAATGCAAACGAAATATATGACACATTCTCACGTGTTAGATATCTTTGATCAAAAAGTTGAAAATTCGAATATTGATCTTTTAACCTATCTCAACAACTTAAATTATTTTCACAACGAACCTATTAACGCCCTACCAAATCTTAATTTAGCTGAACAAACATCCGCACAAGAACAAGACAATAATAAAAAGCATAGTTGGCTGTACTATACGCTCTGGAGCTCTGCTAACCTTATTTTGATTTTAGTTTTTACTTTTCAAATTCTCTGGTTTAATCCTAAGCTCATGCATGCAAGCCCGACCGTCAGTCACGCATTTAATTATGTTTGCGAAATACTGCACTGCAATAAGTCAGCTGAACAATATCAACTTATTTATATAGAGAAATTAAAACTCCGTAAAGTTGACACAAGTCATACGCAATTTTCAGGCATATTGCTTAATGAGAATGATAAAAGTATTGAACTTCCCAATCTAAAGTTGAGTTTTGCAACAGAATCAAATAAAACAGAAGAAATTATATTGACTCCTCAACAATATCTTGTTGAAAACTTACGGGGTATTCAGCGCATTCCTTCTAATACCCCTTTCCGATTCCAATTTGAGCTAAACAGAAGCAAAAAAAGCTTACTAAATTATCGATTAGAAATTGTCCACCCCTAAAATGTAAAAAAAGTGAAAAAAAAATAAAAAAAAATGCAGTTAATTTGCTCACTTTTTCCTAGACAATGGTATGATACGCGCCACGAAAGCTTTGACTCATATACTCCTCGCTCTCAATCCAAAAAAAATACTGTTAAGCATGTGTGCTTTTCTACTTTAAGCACATAGCCTAACTTTTTTTGTTTTTGAGGGAGCTGTAACAAATATTTAACTATTGTTACGCTTATTTTTTATTCAATACGAAGAAATATGGCAAGCTAATTGTTCTTATGTTTTAGAGTCACTGTTTTAGGATCTAAAACAGGACTCCGTATTTTTAGACCACATTTATATACTACTTTATCCAAGCTAGTATTTGATTTTCGGATTAACTCGCATGAATAGCAAATCTCCTATTTTTACTGCACAATCTGATGTTGCTCTTCGCATCCACGTTGATCGCGCAGTTCGTCATTATTTTGCACAATTGCAAGGTGAGCAACCATCTCAGGTATATGACATGGTGCTAGCAGAAATGGAGAAACCTCTTTTATCTGTAGTTCTTGAATATACACGTGGTAATCAAACCCGTGCTGCAGAGATTCTTGGACTCAACCGTGGCACTTTACGCAAAAAGTTAAAAGCTCACGGTTTAATGAGTGAATAAATGATAAAATGCTCACGACTTCGTGGGCATTTTTTTATGCTTATTGGTTTTAATCCGTAGACTTGAAATTGTTGAATTAAACATCATGACTATTAAACGTGCTTTGATTTCTGTATCTGATAAGACAGGAATTGTCGAATTCGCTCAAAACCTTGCAGCTTTAGGCGTAGAATTATTATCTACAGGCGGCACATACAAGTTGCTTAAAGATAATAACATCGCAGTTGTTGAAGTATCTGAGCATACTGGCTTCCCTGAAATGATGGATGGTCGTGTTAAGACGTTACATCCTAAAATTCATGGCGGTATTCTTGCTCGTCGCGGCTTAGACGAAGCGGTAATGGAAGAACACAACATTGATCCGATTGATCTAGTTGTTGTAAATCTTTATCCATTCGCTGCAACAGTTGCAAAACCAGACTGTAGTCTTCCTGATGCAATCGAAAATATCGACATCGGTGGTCCTACAATGGTTCGCGCAGCTGCTAAAAACCATGCTTCAGTAGGTATTGTAGTAAATGCTTCAGATTACGATACTGTAATCAATGAATTAAAAACTGCTGGTTCACTTTCTTATGAAACACGTTTTGATTTAGCTGTTAAAGCATTTGAACATACTGCTCAATACGACGGCATGATCGCGTCTTACTTAGGCGCTCGCGTTGGTAAGACCGAAGGTGAAGCTGATTTATTCCCTCGTACATTCAATACGCAATTGAACAAAGCACAAGATTTACGTTACGGTGAAAACCCACACCAATCTGCTGCTTTCTATGTTGAAGCAAACGCAAAAGAAGCATCAGTTTCTACAGCAAAACAGTTACAAGGCAAAGAATTGTCTTATAACAACATTGCTGACACAGATGCTGCACTTGAATGTGTTAAATCATTCGCAAAACCTGCTTGTGTAATTGTAAAACATGCTAACCCTTGTGGTGTTGCTGTTTCTTTAGACGGCATTAAAGCTGCTTACGATTTAGCTTATGCAACAGATCCAGAATCTGCTTTCGGTGGCATTATTGCATTTAACCGCGAGTTAGATGTTGCAACTGCTCAAGCAATCGTTGACCGTCAATTCGTTGAAGTTATTATTGCTCCAAGTATTGCTGATGGTGTGCTTGAAGTTACTGGTGCTAAGAAAAACGTACGTGTTTTAGTATGTGGCGAATTACCTGCGATTGACGCACGTGCACCACAACTTGACTACAAACGCGTTAATGGCGGTTTATTAGTTCAAGATCAAGACTTAGGTATGATTACTAAAGATGATCTTAAAGTAGTAACTAAATGCGCACCAACTGAACAAGAAATTGATGACCTCATCTTTGCTTGGAAAGTTGCGAAATATGTAAAATCAAATGCAATTGTTTATGCGAAAAATCGCCAAACTATTGGTGTTGGTGCAGGTCAAATGAGCCGTGTTAACTCAGCTCGTATTGCTGCCATTAAAGCTAAACATGCTGGTTTGGTTGTTGAAGGTGCTGTAATGGCATCTGATGCATTCTTCCCGTTCCGTGACGGGATTGATAATGCAGCTAAAGCTGGCATTAAATGCATTATTCAACCAGGTGGTTCTATGCGTGATGAAGAAGTAATCGCAGCAGCTGACGAAGCTGGTATTGCAATGGTCTTCACTGGTATGCGCCATTTCCGCCACTAATTTAAATTTAGTCCTCCCTAACCCTCCTTTTATTCAGGAGGGTTTTCCACAATAATGGAGCTAACTCTCCAACTTGAGGGATAGAGGGAGATGAAAAGGATTAAAGTTAAGGAACAAATTAAAAATGAATATTTTAGTTTTAGGTAGTGGTGGTCGTGAACATGCTTTAGCATGGAAAATTGCGCAAGATACCAATGTTACTCAAGTTTTTGTTGCGCCAGGTAATGCTGGAACTGCAACAGAAGACAAATGTGTTAATGTTCAACTTGATATTTTAGACAACTCAGCAATCATTGCTTTTGCTAAAGAAAATAATGTTGACCTTATTATTGTTGGTCCAGAAGCACCATTAGTTAATGGTGTGGTAGATGCTGCACGTGAAGCAGGTTTAAAAATTTGGGGACCTACTCAATATGCAGCGCAGCTTGAAGGCTCAAAAGCATTTGCTAAGCACTTTTTAAAGCGTCACAACATTCCAACTGCTTTCTATGACGTTTTCACTGAAGTAGATGCAGCGAAAGCTTATGTTGAAAAAAATGGTGCACCAATTGTAATTAAAGCTGATGGTCTTGCTGCTGGTAAAGGCGTAATCGTTGCAATGACCAACGAAGAAGCTTTTGCAGCAATTGATGACATGCTTGCAGGTAACAAATTTGGTGATGCTGGTTCACGCGTTGTGATCGAACAGTTCCTTGCAGGTGAAGAAGCTTCTTTCATTTGTATGATTGATGGTAAAAATATTTTACCAATGGCAACGTCACAAGATCACAAGCGTATTTTTGAAGGCGATCAAGGTCCTAATACAGGTGGTATGGGTGCCTACTCTCCTGCTCCAGTTGTAACTTCTGACATTTTCGAACGCGTTATGACTGAAATCATGCGTCCGACTGTTGAAGGTATGGCTGCTGATGGACATGTTTACACTGGTTTCTTATATGCTGGTCTAATGATTGATGAGCAAGGTCAACCACGTGTGATCGAGTTTAACTGTCGTTTTGGCGACCCTGAAACTCAACCAATCATGATGCGTTTAAAGTCATCTCTTGTTGAATTGGTAGAAGCTGGTATTGCTGGTAATTTACCAAAAGAAGCTGAATGGGATGAACGCAAGTCAATCGGTATTGTACTCGCAGCAGAAGGCTATCCTGATAGCGTACGCAAAGGCGATGTAATTTCAGGTATCGGACAATCACCTGAAGATACTAAAATTTTCCATGCGGGCACTTCAACTCGTGAAGATGGTCACATTGTGACTTCTGGTGGTCGAGTTCTTTGTGTAACAGCATTGGGTGACAGCGTTCTTGAAGCTCAAATTAATGCACTAGAAGTATGTGGTCAAGTTAACTTTACGGGTATGCAATATCGTAACGACATTGGCTACCGCGCAATTGCACGTGAAAAAGCTTAAAAAACCTACAAGTTTAAAATGCTAATAAAAAAGCCTCTATATAGAGGCTTTTTTATTACGTATCACGATATAAGAAAATCGTATAAATCTTTAAAATTTTGCTAAAGATATCAACAAATAAAAAGAAGCACCCTATATCAAGCACACTTTTATTGCTATCATTAGTACATAGTTGTAACTGTCATCAGACACTGCTGTTTTAATAATTTCCATAAAGACTTGCTCTACAAATTATGCCTGTAGAGAGTTTTTTAATATTCTAAATTTATGAATGCTCATTTGGCTACTGTTGGGGATGAACTGTTTGGGGAAACAGTTTTTGTTTATTAAACAATTACCCTCTGTTATAGCCAAAATATGCAAGCAAATTATGGAACCCCAGAAAAAGATCACAGAGTTTAGACTAGTTGTAATTCCAACTCCTCTCTTTTCATATTGATATAGATCAATCGTTATTGTTCTATATCTTAATCAGGACTTTTTTAAATGAAAAAGCTGATCAGCCTTTTTTTAAGCATGTCAGTAGTATTATTGACAGCATGTAGCAAACAAGAAAATGCTCAACAAGCCGAACAAAACAATGATAGTTCCAAAGTACAAAAGGTAGTAATTGCCTCTACAGGTTCGGATGCTGAAATTTGGCGTTATATCGCATCTTTACCTGAAACCCAAGCTGCTGGCTTAAAGTTAGAAGTGAAAAACTTCACAGACTCCGTTTCAATGAATACAGCAATTGCAAATAAAGAAGTAGATTTGAACGCATTCCAAGCTTATTCTTATCTTACTGCATTTAATAATTCAAACCCGGATAAGATTGCAACGGTTTCTACCACTTATATTGAGCCAATGGGGATTTATTCAAGTAAATACAAAAAAATTGAAGAACTTCCTGAAGGTGCAATTATTTCAATCCCGGATGATGCTGCCAGCGAATCTCGTGCGCTACTCTTGTTACAAACTGCTGGCTTAATCAAGCTTAAAGCTGACTTTAATCCTATTCAGGGCAGTCCAATTGATGTTATCGAAAATCCCAAAAAGATCAACATCAAACCAATCAAAATGGAAACTGCATTACGTCTTAAAAATGAATTTGATGCAGTTGTATTAAATAATACCATAGCACTCGAGGGAGGTTTAAACGTACTCAAAGATTCTATGTTCTATGAACCTATTGATCAAATCTCAAAAATTAGTGTCAACGTTCTAGCAACTGCTGAATCACGTAAAAATGATCCTGTCTTGCAAAAAGTTGGTAAGCTTTACCACAATGCAGCTGTTAAAAAATACATTGAAGAACACTTTGGTGGAACAAAAGTTGACGTAGACAAACCAATCAGCTATCTCTCAGAAGCTAAATAGTAATATAATAGCCCAAACGTGAAACAGGCAAATTCTCTTTGCCTGTTTTTTCTTTCCAGCATAGTTTCTGAAGATATGATTCAATTTAAAAACATTTCAAAGCACTATCAGCTCAAAAGTCAAACCATACGCGCACTCGACGAAATCAATTTAGAGATTCCAGAGGGCAGTATTTTTGGCATCATTGGCTATAGTGGTGCAGGTAAAAGTACCTTAATCCGCCTGATCAACCTACTTGAGCGACCAACAGAAGGTCAAATCATTATTAATCAGAAAGATTTCACCGCTTTGGATGCGCGCTCATTACGTCAGGAACGTGCAAGTATTGGAATGATTTTCCAGCACTTCAATCTGCTACAAACCAAGACAGTTGCTGAAAATATTGAAATGCCAATGCGCCTACTGAATTACAATAAGGTGGAACGTGAAAAACGCCTGAATGAGTTATTGGAATTCATTGATCTTAAGCATAAAAAAGATGCTTATCCAGATGAACTTTCTGGCGGACAAAAGCAACGTGTCGGTATTGCCCGTGCTTTGGCAAATCATCCAAAAATTCTTTTGTGTGATGAAGCAACTTCTGCTCTAGACCCGCAAACTACCAAATCAGTTTTAGAACTGCTGAAGAAAATTAATCAAGAGCAAAAAATCACGATTGTTATGGTGACCCATGAAATGGATGTCATTGAAACTATTTGTGATCATGTGGCTGTGATGGAAGCAGGTAAAGTCATTGAACAAGGTTCAACGATTGATATCTTTAGTAAACCTCAACATCCAACGACTAAAAACTTCATTCAAACTGTTTTACATCAACAGTTGCCTGTAAATATTTTAAATCAGCTCGAAAACCAGCATCATCATAGTATTTACTGCTTACAATTTTTAGGACGTTCTGCTCAAGAACCTGTAATTCAGTCACTAATTAAACAATTCGATATTAGCTTAAATATTTTATTTGCTAATATGACTGAAATTAATGGCACAGTCATTGGTCAAATGTTTGTGCAGCTTTTAGGTGATCCTCAGCTAATTAAGCAGGCTATTGAGTTTTTGGAACAAAATGAAGTAGGTGTAGTTCAATCAGGAGATCAAGTATGAGAGATTTAATCGTACAATGGTTAACTGAACTTACTCAACCTTTCTGGCACAGCTCCCTTTCTATTGATCAATTCGTTACAGCTTTGCAAGAAACCTTTAATATGGTTTTCTTCGCACTTTTGTTTGGTGGTATTTGGGGCTTTATTCAGGGAATTATTTTATTAGTTACCCGTCCAGAAGGTATTTTACCTAATAAAGTCATTTATCATTTACTTAATCCAATTGTAAATGCTTTACGCTCTCTCCCTTTTATTATTTTACTTATTGCAGTAATTCCTCTTACTAAGCTGTTAGTAGGCACTTCAATTGGTACATGGGCAGCTATTGTTCCATTAACTATTTATGTTGGCCCTTATATGGGACGTCTGATTGAAACTTCATTACTTGAAGTCAATGAAGGAATTATTGAATCTGCTCAAGCGATGGGTGCTACACCTTGGCAAATTATCTATCGCTTTATTTTGCCTGAAGCACGCAGTTCACTCATTTTAAACCTTACCACAGCGACAATCAGCCTTATTGGTGCAACCGCCATGGCTGGTGCAGTTGGCGCAGGTGGTATTGGTGATTTAGCGATTTCGTATGGTTATCAACGTTTTGATACCAGCGTTGTGATTTTAACAGTCATTATCCTATTGCTATTAGTACAGATTGTACAGACGCTAGGAAATTGGCTCGCTAAACTCCGTTAAGTGACCCATATAAAAAAGCCCTCTTCTTAGAGGGCTTTTTTTGTTTTATATAACCCTTTTCTTAAAGACAGTTGGGTGCATGGCTCAATACTATTTTCTGGTATGATCAGACTTAGTCATTATTCATTTACTTTTTGGATTTAGTTTCAGGATAAAAACAATGCGTTATAGAATTCATTTTATTGATGTGCAGAATGCTCTCCAAAACTATATCTGGATTTTAGAAGATACTGAAACCCAAGAAGCTGTAGCAGTCGACCCAACAGAAGCCGACTTAGTCACCCAATTTTGCCAGAATCATCAGTTAAATTTAAAACAAATCTGGCTTACTCATTGGCATAAAGACCATATTGGTGGTGTCGCTTATTTAACAGCTGCCCAAAATATTACTGTGTATGGCCCACGTGATGAGCTCACAAAAATTCCGGGAATTACCCACCCCTTACAACATGACGATCATCTAAAATTTAATGATTTAAAAGTAGAGATTATTGCAACCCCAGGTCATACCTTAGGGCACATTGTATATTTTATTGAAGAATTAGAGGCTGTATTTTGCGGCGATACGTTATTTGCAATGGGGTGTGGTCGATTATTTGAAGGCACAGCCGAACAAATGTATCACTCACTGAGTCGTCTGGCAGCGTTACCAACCCACACAAAAGTATATTGCACGCACGAATACACGCTTTCAAATGCCGAATTCGCCTTAACAGTAGAACCGCATAACCACGCCCTATCAAAACGAACTGAAGAAGTCCGTGAGCTACGTAGAAAAGGATCAATCACCCTACCAAGTACGATTGAACTTGAATTAGCAACCAACCCCTTTCTTCGTGCAGAAAGTGTTGAAGACTTCGCTCACCTGCGCGCTCTTAAAGATAATTTCTAAAATCAAACTTTCAAAGAAGATACAGTTTCGTTTTAAGAACTGTATCTTT
>NZ_JRVL01000076.1:0-3714 GCF_054823985.1 Acinetobacter sp. GN11
TCTTAAAGGACAAGGAGAGTGTAATGGACTCATCGGCTGAGAAACCAAATAGTAGTTTTATTGAAAACCGAAGTATTGATTTTATTCCAGAGAATGAAAGACATGGCGGAGTGTTTGCCCAATTCACCCTCTGGTTTGGTGCCAATTTGCAAATCACGGCAATTGTAACGGGCGCACTAGCAGTTGTATTAGGTGGCGATGTTTTTTGGTCGATTATTGGTTTATTTGTGGGACAGTGTTTTGGTGCTGCTGTCATGGCTCTACACGCCGCTCAAGGTCCAAAACTTGGCCTTCCCCAAATGATTTCAAGTCGTGTTCAGTTTGGGGTATATGGTGCATGTATTCCAATCATACTTGTTTGCCTGATGTATATTGGCTTTACCGCAACTGGTGAAGTACTCGCGGGTAAAGCAATTGCACACTTAGCACATGTTAGCAATACAACTGGCATCTTAATTTACGCATGTTTGATTATTATATTCGCAACTATTGGATATCGTTTAATTCATTTAGTAGGCAAAGTAGCCAGTATTATTGGTTTGATCGCTTTTGCGATTATTTTGACTCAAATTTTAGCACTTTCTGATTTTTCTGAACTCTTAGCAGTACGTCATTTTAGTTGGTCTTCATTTTTGTTAGCAGTTTCACTTTCTGCTTCTTGGCAAATCTCTTTTGGACCTTATGTTGCAGACTACTCCCGCTATCTTCCAACTAAAACGTCTTCATCTCGTGTTTTTTGGGCCGTCGGCTTAGGTTCTTTAATTGGCTCACAAATTTCTATGAGCTTAGGCGTTTTAATCGCTCAGGTTGCAAACGGCAATTTTGTTGGAAATGAGGTTCAATATGTGGTTGGGATGAACCCTATTGCCTTAGTGGTTACCTTTTTATATTTTAGTATTGCTTTTGGCAAAGTTACTTTGACGACTTTAAATGCTTACGGTAGTTTTATGTGTGTTGCTACGATTTGGAATAGTTTTAAATCGACAAATCAAATCTCAAAAATAACAAGATTATTCATTGTTCTTACTATGGTTGTGATCTCGACCTTTATTGCAATTATAGGCGAACACACGTTCTTAAGCGCTTTTAAAGCATTTATTCTGTTTTTGCTCACATTTTTTATTCCATGGAGTGCAATTAATCTGGTTGATTACTACTTTATCTCTAAAGAAGAATGTGATGTAGATGCGCTTTATGATCCCAATGGTAAGTATGGCCGCTGGAATCGAATTGGGATTACTTGCTACTTTCTAGGTATTTTGATTCAACTGCCATTTATTGATAGTAAATTCTATACAGGTCAAATCGCTGCAATGTTAGGAGGGATCGATTTATCATGGCTTGTAGGACTTATCTCTACAGCTTTGATCTACTATTTTTTTGCTAAAAGAGCTCAAGTAAAGTTTGTAAAACAGTTACCTCTCGAACAAGTTAAGTAAAGCCCAAACATAAGATATCAAAGTATAACTTTGATATCTTATTGAAATTGATAAAAGCTATTCTTGTAATGCTTTACCCTGCGCTGAAATAGGTAATCCAAATAATTTATCAAAGCCCCAATTAAAGATAAAAGTGTAGATGGGAATAATGATAATAAAGGCCACATCTAACCAAAAAGCAGCGACTAGAGAAATATCCATCCACCATGCAATAAGAGGGATCAAAAACAGGACTAAAGTAAGCTGAAAACCAATTGCATGTCCTACTCTACGCTTAACTGTACGAACATTACTGCTTTGTCTAGCTTCCCATTCCTCATATAAAATATTGTAGATAAAATTCCAAGTTACAGCGATGGTCGTAATCATGACAGAGAGTGGCCCCGTATGTTCAACACTATCACCTGCCAAAATCGCTAACCCTACTGATGAAATAATCATTCCAATGACTTCATAAAAAGAAACATAGACAATTCGACGCTTTACACCTTGCATAATCCACAAACTCTGCTTAATTCTTTATATTTTAATTTCAGTCAAAATCATATATAAAGTTAATAGCTTTCAGTTCTACTGATATCAAAATGAATTTTAACAGCGAAAATATTGAACTTTTTATTACCGTACTAGATACAGGCTCTTTCTCTGCGGCTGCTCGTAAACTAAATCGAGTCCCCTCAGCAGTGAGTATGGCTATTGCTAATCTAGAAGCAGAATTGGGTTACACCTTATTTGAGCGCACTCCTCGAAAGGTCATTCCAACTGCTACAGCATTAGCTTTGGAACCTCAAGCGCGAATTATTTCTGAACAACTTAGGCTATTTAGTACTCATGCCCATGAACTTTCTTTAGGGCTTGAAACTAAATTACGTATTGGTGTGGTCTCAGATGTAAATACCAGATTATTATTTTCTTCAATAAAGAAGTTAGCTGATAAATTCCCATTATTAAATATAGAGGTTATTACTGCACCTCAAGATGACATCGTTAATTTACTTTATAGAGAAGAAATTAGTCTTTGCTTAGCAGGTTCAGACCTCAATATAAAAATGCGCGAAAATTTGCAATTAGTAATGACTGAAACAGTCGTTGCTACTATCTCGTCTAGTCATACTCTTCTACAAGAAAAAACAAAGCGGTTTTCTATTGAAGAATTAATCAATATTAGGCAAATTGTAGTGGCGAGTAGCGACCATGAAATGACAGATTCCCGGTCAATTATTGGTGCAATGTACTGGAAAACGAATAGTCTACAAACAGCAATTAATATGGTTGAAGCAGGACTTGGTTGGGGAAATTTCCCGTTATCGTTAGTACAAGAAAAAATCGATCAAGGTCAGTTAGTTCTTTTAGATTTTAAAAATACCAAAAATCATTTACCTCTATCCATTTACTTAATTTGGCTTCAAGACCGCCCCTTGTCTAAAGCAGCTCGAGAACTCATTCATACTATTCAAGAAACTTTATAATTTTTATACTCTAGTTCTGAGAAGGCATACTCTCGTTTTATAGTTTTTATTTCTGATTATATATACTTACTTTTAAAATTTAGATTATTGCTCTGACCTATTTTCTCTATATTACAAAAAGCAAGAAGCCTACTTTAAAAAGCAGGCTTCTTACTGTATTTCAGGACTAAGCAATAGTTTTTTATTTTGGGAAAATACATTTGTACTTTATTAAAACCTAGCATTTTAGTCAAGAATAAATTCAATGAAATACAATCATTTGTATTGAACGTGAAAGTAGTCACACTTTAAGTTTTATATAGAAAACGCATTAGAAAAAGAAGGAAATTTCAATTAAAAAAACTTCCAATTTTTCCACTAGAAAGTGCTAATTTTTTTAATAAATTGAGATAAAGCTTTTAATGTTAAGATGTCTCTAACTTCATTTATTAAAAATCATATTTACCCTTAAAGCTTTACCTATCACATATTAGATTTATTTTTTTAAAGACTTTAGTCTCCTAACATTTTCTGAGTAATTTACAATCATCTACCCTGCCTACAAACGTAAAAATTTGTGTTCCCTAAAATAAAACTAATTTTATAAGTATGATCCTTTATTCTTGTTTTTTAATATGAATTAGACTCTCTAATTCATATTACTAAAAAAATACTTACCTTTAATTTATTACAGTTTCTATGAAATTTCAGAGAATAACTCTGATTAGAGTGATATAGAATTGACTATGATAAGAAGTCATCGGCTCTATAAATATAATTTTTTTTGAAGCAATATTTTTGTAAACATTCAATGAAGATCAAATATT
>NZ_JRVL01000077.1:0-1885 GCF_054823985.1 Acinetobacter sp. GN11
AAGGTGAGCTTTTTTGTTTTATAGATTTCAGGTTTTCTTTTAATAAGAAAAAACACTCTAATGCACTTGTTTATTTAGTTGTTCTAAACTAACAATGCAGAAAAACAGGAGTGTTAAAGTATGAAATCAATAAGTGAGTACATTCCTAATGAGGAGCAAGAAGAGGAATCTTTGATTACTGCAAAAATTGATTCAGAAATTGGAAAATTAAGGAAAAGAAGGGATGAGCATTTACTATCCTATATTGATGAGGAGAAAAATATTAAGTATAAAATTCAAATAGAAAGTTCAATCAAGAGTTGATATTCGATTTTTATCGAACTGTATGATGATATTTGATTAATAAAGCTTATCTATCCTAACCAATACGACTAAAAATTCCTGACTGTTTACACTAAATAAAGCTCCGCAAAGTATTCTTATTCTGGGGGAATTTTTCCTATATGTGTTAAGCTGATCTTTATAATTCACATATTAAAAAATAAGCCCGCCAATTATGGTGGGCTTAATCTATCTATGCGGAGTCCGCTAAATACTAGTTAAGTAAAAATAATTAAAAAAGCCCCTCATATCTGAGAGACTAGTCATATCAATTTTCTGGAATGAATGGCTGTAATTTCTTAAATAACTAAACAAATCAAATTGATAAAAGTAGTTAATAATATAATAAATCAGTGCACTAATTTATTCTTTATCGTAACAGAGCCTCAAAAACAACATCCAAGGCACTGTTAATAAGAAATTATTTGTTATTAGGATCAGGTTGTTCATTATTCTCAGGCAGATCTTTTACTGTGCCTGGAACTTCTGAAGGTTGAGTTTCAGTAGGTGGTGTTGCAGGATGCTTGTTCATTTGAGATTTGATGATATTAGCGTGGTTAGTTGTATTTTGAGAAAAACTTTTAAAACCTGACATTTTTATCTTCTTATCTTCATTAGGGAGAGTTGATAGTACACTTTAAAGGTCTTTACATTGCGGTAGTTTTAAGACTCATGTGTGTTGATTTGTCCAAGAAAAGGTCTTTATCTCGAGTACTTATTTCATAAATAAAATCAATCATATATAACCTGTTGAGTCTTATCCTTTAAATTTTGAAATTACCTTATCCAACTTTCAAGTAGGGGTACATAAAGTACACATATATAAATTTTTTCCACGTTTTGGATTGATAGTTTTTTAAAAATTAATTCAATGTAGTTGCCTACAAAATATTGATAGTATAAAAATATCGTTGGGCATAATATGTATGATTAAATTGGAGCATATTAATGCTAAAAGAAATTACAATTATTGATTTCCAAGGTAAAGAAAAAAGAGCGCACGCAAACTATACAGAAGTAGATACTAATAAAATCGGTCATTTATCTAGAGTTCAGAGACCCAAAGTTGAATATATTTTGTTAAAAGGTGAATGTATTTACCCTACTTTAAATTTGGTTTTCAACAGTTCCGATGGCAACAGCTATTATATAGAGTAAACATGATATGTCAGACAATTCAACAAAATGGCTTTGTGTTGGTGGTGTTCTAAGTGGTGAGTGGAGAGAGCAGCACTTAGAAGCATTTGATGTTGATCCTAATGATTTAAATACTCATAGTTATGAAGCAATGAAACTCATTAATCCTGTTACCAAGGCAGAACAGCATTTCTATGTATATACAGAGTTACAAGAACACGCATATGACAGGGCAATAAATTTTGCCTTATCCAAAAATCAATAAGAACAAGAGAGCACCTAGGTGCTCTTTATTTTTAATAAGTAGTCGTTGTATTTAAATCATAGATCTTATAAGCCTAGTATTAGCAGAATTTAAAGCTTAATACATACCGTTAATTTTAATTAAATAAAAAGCTCATCGGAAGGTGGGCTTTTTTTAATTTAT
>NZ_JRVL01000078.1:0-12748 GCF_054823985.1 Acinetobacter sp. GN11
TAAATACCGTGTTGTTGGCGGTATTGGACAAGTTCTTCAATTGTAATCACAGTTAGATGATGAGTTTGAGCATATGCCAATACTTGAATGCCTGATGCCATAGTGCCATCTGGGTTAGTTAATTCGCATAACACGCCAGCGGGTTTAAGCCCAGCTAATCTTGCTAGATCAATTGTTCCCTCGGTATGACCTCGACGAGTAAGCACTCCACCATTACGGGCACGTAAAGGAAAAACATGGCCCGGACGGTTAAGATCACTTGGGACAACACCATCTTTAATTGCGGTTTGAATGGTAGTCACACGGTCTTTAGCAGAAACACCTGTGGTAACACCTTGAGCTGCTTCAATAGTGACTGTAAAAGCGGTATGAAACTGGCTTGAGTTGTGAGAAACCATTGGTGGGAGTTCTAGATGATCTGCTAGCTCTTCTGTCAGGCATAAACATACAATACCTGAACCATCACGAATCATGCGTGCCATTGTTTCTACTGTTAAAGTTTCGGCTGCAACAATTAAATCTGCTTCATTTTCGCGATCAAAGTCATCCATAACCAAGACAGGTTTGCCTTGACGGATATCTTCTAATGCTTGTTGAATGCGTTGCTCAGCAGGAGAGAGGGCTGAGAAAAAAAGTTCTGGTTGAATTAAGCTAGACATAATGAAACGCTCTCGTAAAAATACGGTTGAACATTTCAGGACTGATGTAAAAACAGGCTGGCACTGAAATAAAACGGATTTATCCCAGTTCGTCGTCTTCTTTCATCCGGACTATACCGTCGGCTTTGGAGTTTCACCAAATCTGCTCAAATTACATAATTTAAGCTCGTGGGCTTGTTAATCTATTTATAAAAATTAACTTTACCACCGGTGGGGAATTACACCCCGCCCTGAAGCGATGGGTTTTATTATAGCGCGCTTGATAAAATTGGCTAGATGCATTTGTAGAATGCTAAGTTTCTTTATGAATAAGTATTTTCATAAATGGAAATAAGCTTTTTAACAAGAGCTTACTTGTTGATATGAAAATGGAATGCTATGTTTTTTTATAGAAAATTATAAATAAAATAGGTGTTTCATGCAGATAAGAGACGATTATCCCCTCAGGAATACTTTATTTATTCAGCATCTCCATATTTTCAGTTATGTATTTATGGCGGTCAGTATTCTTTATTTAATTGCTGCTAACTGGTTAATGCTTCCAGACAGTATTCAGCTAGCCATCCCACCACTTATATTACTTGTGACAGCATGGTTCAGCGTAAAAGATACCTTAAGTGAAGGAGTTAGGCAGACTTTACATGGTGTTTGCGGTTTGATGGTAGGCTTAAGTTTGGCTGTAATTGGGCAGGTTTATCAAACTGGTGCAGACAGTTATCTGCTTTTCTTAATTTGGACATTACTTTTACTGCCGTGGCTATATCGACCGAATATTGGAATCTTTGCTTTAATTTGTATTACCAGTCAGCTCACACTTTTTTTATTTTTTAAGCAGACTTTTTGGTCAGAAAAATTTCCTTATTTATATCTATTCGCTATAAATTTATTAAGCCTTATCGAGTTTTGGATATGTATAAAGAGATATCCTGCTTTACGTTTCGTCTTTATCGCTTGGTTTGCCGTTATTTCAATAACGGGAATGATCCAGTTTTTATCAAGTGAACATATTCCTTACCTGATCTCGGCTTTCTTTGCTGGAATAATCGCTTTTTATTATTTTTTTAAAAAAGACGATCAGCTATGTGCCAGTTTAATGGCTGCCGTTCTCGGTGTGACCGCAACAATATGGCTTGTAGATGGCATTAATAACTTATTTAAAGATTCTAATGAGTTCATCTTTTTATTAATTGCGGGCATTATTTTTATTTGGTTTGCATTAATTAGTTATTTTCTAATAAAAATCTTTCGTCAAAGCCGCTTTTATGTGATTCCTTTAGCAATTGGTGCTTGGCTTGCAGGTCTGGCACTCGCTGCTTTTACACTAGTATTTTGGGAAGCTGTTTCTTTAGTTATAGGAGCTATTTTTGTTTTTATAGCTGCTATTTTATTGAAAAAATCTCAACATCACTTCATTCGCCAATTTGCCTATTGTTTATTTATTAGTGGGCAGACTGCTTTTTTATTTCATCTTGGTTCAGAAACAGATCAAATTTTATGGGTTTTAATTGCGCAGATTTTTATTCTATTTGTGAGTTATTTCCTTAAACCGCACTGGTTCTTCATTTTAATTCAAATGCTCGCTACATATGGCATAGCTTTTATCTATTTGCTGCAACTAGACCATTCATTGTGGTCAATACATTCTACTCAGATCTATTTAAATTTAACTTTGCTCAGCTACTTGGTTTTTAGCTTGGTACTCTTGCCTAAGAGTGGACCAATAGTTCTATATGAGCGTAGTATTTTGTTATGTGTACTTGCAGTAATTTTAGTAGCTTCTTTCTTTGATGCTTTTATGGGGTTGGTTCCAGAAAACTCGATAGATCAGCAGATAAGGATTTTATATTTACTGCCTAGTATATGGTTGTTGTGCTTTAGTATTTTTCATTTATATAGGCAACTTCAGGGAATTACTTTTTTCGCCTTTTTAATTTTTGGTGTAGTACTTATTACACTTGGCTATTTTGAAATTTTCATCCTGCTTATTATTTTAACATGGGCGTTAAAAAGGAAAGATTATATTGTTTATGGTGTCACTCTAGCAGTATTTGTTTTAGTACTTTGGCAGCTTTATTACAACTTACAAATAACTTTTTTGGCAAAGAGTGCATCGATTTTTATTTCTGGTACTGTTCTCTTGGCTCTGTCATGGTTACTTCATCGTGAAAATAAAGATGATCTCGTTGAAGTTGAAGGAGAGAAAGAATGAAAAAGTATTTTTCTCTTATTCTTACATTAGCCACTATATTAATCTTTGTAGGATTGATAGCGAAAAATGAATGGCATCTGCATCATAGTAAAAGTATTTTTATTGAACTTAAGCCAGTTGATCCGCGTTCAATTTTACAAGGTGACTATATGGCACTGGCTTATGAGTTAAATTTACAATCTCTTAAAGCTCTTGCAGGAAGTGAGAGTGAGGCTCTAGATCAGGTAATTTTTAATCATTCTTCTGTTCCAGCAAAAGTTATTTTGGATTCACAAAATCGAGTAGTTCGTACAATTTTAGATATTAACAATTCATTTGCTGGACAAAGTTTAATTTTAAAAAATCCTGAAAATCGTTTACAGGCTTTATATCCCGCTTCACGAAGTTTCTTGTTTGCCGAAGGTCTAGCCCAATGCTATCAGAAAGCAAAGTATGCTGAATTTAAGGTAAATACAAAAGGAGAGGCGATTCTGTTTGATTTGCGAGGAGAGGGGCTTCAACCATTAAATTGCAAACAGCAAAAGAACTGGTGGGAAGGAACGATTTAGGATTTATAAAATGATAAAAGCCCGTCAATGCGGGCTTTTTTTATTCTTAGAATAAATTAGGCAACTTGAACAGGAATACAATTCGCTGTGTGGTTGACTGTATTATTTGGATTAGCATAGACCAAACGTGGTTTATGAATATTTGCTTCAGCTTCAGTAAAATCACCAAATGTAGCAATAATCACTAAATCACCGACATCTGCTTGATGTGCAGCGCCACCATTTACTGAAATAATTCCAGAGTTGTCTTCACCACGAATAGCATAGGTCGTGAAGCGTTTGCCATTGGTTACATTCCAAACATGAATTTCTTCATATTCACGAATACCAGCTAAGTCCATCAATACGCCATCAATTGCACAAGAACCTTCATAGTGAAGTTCAGCATGGGTTACAACTGCGCGGTGAATTTTGCATTTTAATAAACGAGATAGCATGGCTAGCGTCTCCTGAGTAGACCTAAGAGTAAGATCTTATGGTGAAATCTTTAGCTTTTGCTGTTGGCAAAGTGGCTGATGCGCATTTTGCTCCTAAAAAAGCAAGATAGCAAGCTTGATTGTTCAACAATTTAAGTTGGTTTATACACATTAATTTGATTCATGGCCTGTGGAACTTGTCCTTGAACAAGTAATTTCACTTTAGAAAGGGCATGATCAATTGCTGCATCCATCAGACTTTGTTCACTACTTGGTGCTTTCCCAAGTACATGACCTGAAACTCGCTCTTTTGAGCCAGGATGTCCGATACCAATACGTAAACGATGAAAATTTGGACCAATATGAGGGACAATGTCACGTAAACCATTATGACCACCATGTCCTCCGCCTGTTTTTAGACGAATTACACCAGGGTTCATATCAAGTTCATCATGAGCAATCAAAATTGCTTCAGGAGCAATTTGATAAAATTTTGCAAATGGAACTACACTTTGTCCAGAACGGTTCATAAATGTAGTGGGTAGAAGTAGACGGACATCGTGTCCTTCTATATTACCACGTCCGCTGATTCCGTGAAATTTCGGATCATTTTTTAATGTAATGCCATATTTATTAGCAAGCTGTTCAATGAACCAAAAGCCTGCATTATGGCGGGTTTGGGCATATTCTGAACCAGGATTGCCCAAACCAACAATTAGCGAAATATTTGACACTAATCTACGCCTTTCAACACTTATGCGCGTTTGAAGTCAGCGTGCATAGGAGTGTTTTTAGCTGGGTGACGTTGTAACGCTTGGATTTTAACGTTTTCAACTTTGTCGCCAACTTGGATTTCTATAACTTCTTCAAAGAAAGCATTGTTTTCTAAAGCTTTTACAAGCTGACGAAGTTCTAAAGTAATAGCTACAGGCTCAGCATTGCCACCATAAATGATAGCTGGAATTAATGCTTCGTGACGAAGGCGGCGGCTCGCACCTTTCCCTTGTTTGTCTTCAGCACGCGCTTGAGCGTTTAATACGAAGTTTGACATGAGTAAATCCTCATTAAAGTTAAATAGACTAAACTTGCGACCAGTTTAGTGATAGAAAACCCCAGCCAAGGCCAGGGTTCATAAAAGCTGCGGTATTATAAACTATCGAACATTGCACTGATAGACTCTTCGTTATTAATACGACGAATCGTTTCAGCAACCATGCTAGCAACAGAAACCTGACGGATTTTGCCCAAGGTTAGTGCTTCTTCAGAAAGAGGAATAGTGTCAGTGACAACCAATTCATCAATAACTGAATTACGTAAGTTTTCAATAGCCTTGCCAGAAAGTACAGGGTGAGTTGCGTATGCAACTACACGGCGTGCACCAAATTGCTTAAGCGCATCAGCTGCTTTACACAATGTGCCGGCAGTATCAACCATGTCATCTACGATAACGCAATCACGATCTTTTACGTCACCAATTAAATGCATAACTTGCGATTCATTGGCTTTTTGACGACGTTTATCAATAATTGCTAAATCGATGTCACCCATCTGTTTGGCAACGGCACGAGCACGTACTACGCCACCAACGTCAGGAGAAACCACCATAAGGTTATCATGCGATTGTTGACGTAAGTCAGCAAGCAAAGCAGGAGTACCATAGATGTTGTCGACTGGAATATCGAAGAAACCCTGAATTTGGTCAGCATGTAAGTCAATCATTACGACACGATCAATACCAACAGTGGTAAGCATGTCTGCAACAACTTTAGCTGTAATCGGCACACGTGCAGAACGTGGGCGACGGTCTTGGCGAGCATAACCAAAATACGGGATAACGGCTGTAATACGACCAGCACTTGCACGACGCAAAGCATCTGCCATGACCAAGATTTCCATAAGGTTATCATTGGTAGGGGCACAAGTAGGCTGAACGATAAATACGTCTTTACCACGAACATTTTCAGTAATTTCTACTGAAATTTCTCCATCAGAAAAGTGACCGACTGATGCAGCACCTAGAGGAATATGTAAGTGACTTACGACTTTTTGAGCGAACTGTGGATGAGCATTTCCACTAAAAACGACAAGATTGGGCATGAAGCACCCTTGGCGGTTGGTATGTAATTAAATAGATGGCAGGGGCGGCTGGATTCGAACCAACGGATGCCGAGATCAAAACCCGGTGCCTTACCACTTGGCGACGCCCCTAATGCGGCAGAACTTTAATATTTTTGCAATGCAATGTCAAGATTAATCAACAAAAAGCATAGCAATTAAGTCTGTCTTTAAAATAAGAGAATGGCAGGGGCGGCTGGATTCGAACCAACGGATGCCGAGATCAAAACCCGGTGCCTTACCACTTGGCGACGCCCCTAATATAATCATCATTACAGGTGAGGTTGGCAGGGGCGGCTGGATTCGAACCAACGGATGCCGAGATCAAAACCCGGTGCCTTACCACTTGGCGACGCCCCTAACGTGTAACCTTAAAATGATTAAGAGGAGATTCGTTTAAACTATTTACCAAGTAAGATTTACATGGTGAATGCTTAAGAATTTCATCAATATTCATTTCATTCGTTACTTCAATAAAAACACAAGCACCTGTACCTGTAAGCTTTGCTTGACCAAACTGGTCTAAATATCGCATTGCTTCTTCTACTTCAGGGTATAACTGCCGAGCTAATGGCTCAAAGTTATTTCCAAAATTAGAAGGTTCTAACTGATAGGCGCAAAATTTAGTGGTCTTAGAGTCTCTTGTCAATGTTTTTTGTGAAAAAAGCAATTGAGTGCTGATAAAACAATCAGGTTTTAAAATAATGAACTGTTTTTGATCTAAGTCTATGAATGATAAATGTTCACCTATACCTTCAGCCCATGCATTTTTACCATAAATAAAAATAGGAACATCGGCACCCAGCCTCACCCCATAGTCCGCAAGTTGTTCCTGATTTAATCCACATTCCCATAATTGATTTAACACAATCAGGGTTGTGGCAGCATTGGATGAACCTCCGCCCAGACCTGCACCCATTGGAATATTTTTTTCAATTTTGATGTGTAGACCGCAGAACTTTTTTGCATGTGGTCTTAGAATTTGAGCAGCCCGATAAATCAGGTTGTCTTCAGGCTGGACTTCACTCAATCCATCAATTTTAATTTGTTCATCCGAAGTCGGCGTAAATGTCATCCAGTCATATAAATCAATAAGTTGGAAAATGGTTTGTAGCTCATGATAACCATTTTCGCGTCGGCCCGTAATATGTAAAAACAGGTTGAGTTTAGCTGGAGAAGGAACTCGAATCATAGATTTATATAATTAGATTTAGCGGTTTTGGATGACCATTGTAATACGGTTTTCTTTATCTTCAGCAAGCGCTTGCTTTAAAACTAGCTTGTTTGGCAAAGTTTGTTCGCCATCATAGCTGAAATTGACCGTCCAACCATCTTCAATGAGTTGGTTTATACGATTTTCATTATCTTTACTGATCTGAGCACTTAAAGTTGCTGGTTTGGCCAAAATCCAGCTCGTTAAATGAGTGATTGGTGCCTGCCAACCAGTTGCACGCTCTAAAAGTTCTTCTGGAGAGGCAGCAGTAATTAATCCAGTTTTTGAACTATTTAACTTCACTTCACCAGGTTTACCCTGAATTTGAGTTTTTCCTACACCTAAAATGCCGCTTAATTCAATATCAAAATTATCTTGTTGTTGAACCCATGTGAAAAAAGCACTACCAGTTTGTTGGGGTGTGCGAACCCCGATTTTACCTTGTAAATTGAAGTGTTTTTCATCTTGAACTTGTTGGATAATCGCTGGTTTAGGTTGAGTAAAATGCTGACAACCGGTTAGAAATAATACACTTGACCCACAGATCGCTGTGCACAGTTGGGCAAATTTGCTCATATATTTAACTCTTTTTTGCAGATGTAGGTAAAATTAACGCATCAAGCTGTTGTAATTGTGGATCATTGGCATGTTTTTGTTTCAGTTGTTGTAACACAGCGCTAAATTGAGTTAATGATCCTTGCATATACAGGGCTTTAGCATAGCGAACGCCAATATTTATATTGTGACTAAGTTCATAAGCTTTGCCCAACGCTTCTGCTGCACCTTCATAATCATTCTGTAAAAATGCAATATAGCCAAGCGTATCTAGAATTGAGGCCTGTTCCGGCGCATATTCTAAGGCTTGTTCTGCATATTGACGTGCTTCTTTCAACCTACGGTTTTGTAAGGCTAGTGTATAAGCATATGCATTGAGGTAAGTTGGACTGTTAGGCTCAAGTTGTAATAATTGCTTTAATGTTTTGTCGAGTTTATCGCGGTCAGTATATGGATCAAGTAATAAAACTTCTGCGTAAATGAGTTCCGGATCATCCGGTAAATTCTTTATCGCTTCATCTAATAAATTTAAGGCAGCTTTTTTATTGCCCATTTTCTTTAAAATTTCAGCTTGAGCTTGATATAAGAAACTTGCATGTTGAGGGTAATTTACGCGTTCTTGAGTGAGGAACCGTAAAGCATCGTGTAAATTATCCTGCTTATCATAAATCGCAATCAAATTACGTCTAGAAACAACGTATAAGCTGCCATCAACTAAACGATAGTAAGCTTTTGCGGTTTCATAATGCTGTTTGCGTTCTGCATTAATGGCTAAATAGTAATAAGCTTCATTTTGATATTTTGCAGAGTTCCGTAGGTCAACAAGATATTGTTCTGCTTTGTCATATTGCTTTAAATCAATACTGGTTAAGCCTGCAATAAACAATGCTTCTTCAGCTTTAGGATTAGCTTCTATAACGTTTTCGAGCTTTTCTAAAGCCAGTTGAGATTGATTCAGTTGTATAAGATAGCGGATTTCTGCTAAACGAATGTCTAAATTTTTCTTATATTTACGGCTGGATTTTGCATACCATTTAAGCGCGCCTTCTTGATCGCTAAGAGCAATGAGTAGATTTGCTTTCATTAAAATAAAGCTCGTCACTTTAGGACGTCGGCGTAATGCTTTGTTAATGTTGGTTAGAGCTGATTCTAATTGTCCATTTTGGGCTTCTAAGTTGGCGATGAGCGCTAAAATAGAAGGGTTGTCTTTTTCTGCACTAGAACGTAAAGCTGTTAATAATACATCTCGATCTTGAGCATTTTCTGGGGCAATACTCGCTAAAATTTGTTCTAAATCAGCAGTTGGATCTATTTTTAAAATTTTATCTAATGTTTCAGCGGCAAGCTGGTATTCATGAGTTTTTAAAGCGATATGCGACAAATAAAATAAAGCAGGTACATCTTTGGGTTCTTGAGCTACCCAATGTGTAGCAATGTTTAAAGCGGCTTGAAAATCATTATATTCAAGAGCAACGTCTAAAGCTCGCTGTTTAATTGAAGTAGAGTTACTTTTAATTGCGAGGACTGTGTAATTGTGCAGAGCGTTAGGAATATCATCATAAGCCAGAGCAAATTCAGCGACCATAGTTTGCTCTAATGCCTGATCAAATGAATGCACGGCATAGGTCTCTTGCACAGGACGTGCATAGACATGCGAGGACATGCTACCTAACAATAAGAATGTGGTAGAATACTGTCTTATCGAAGCACCGTTAAAATTAATACGGCTATTCATTTGACGCAATTTTTATTGATCCAAAGTAATGCTTTTTATGACACCGATGTTGCACAATAGCATAAATTTAGCGAAATGATGATCTGATATGTCTTTCTTTGCATTGGGTGTCAACCATCAAACAGCTTCTGTCGAACTCCGCGAAAAAATTGCTTTCAATGCAGAGCGATTAAGTCGTTTGTTTGCCGAACAAAAACATCATCAAAACTTAAAGGATTTGGTGGTCGTTTCGACGTGTAACCGCACAGAAGTTTATGCCATGGCGGAAAATGCCGAGAGCCTTCTGAAATGGTTAGCTGATGCCAATAATATTGATGTACAGCACTTAATTCATCATGTTTATCGTTACGAGAACACGCAGGCAATTACACATTTAATGCGAGTGGCGAGTGGTCTAGACTCTCTCATGTTAGGTGAGCCGCAAATTTTAGGGCAGGTTAAAAGTGCTTTAGCATTGTCTAAAGAAGCCCAAACGGTCTCTCCTGAATTAAACAGTGTTTTTGAATATGCTTTTTATGCTGCTAAACGTGTACGTTCCGAAACGGCGGTAGGAAGTCATGCCGTTTCGATGGGGTATGCGGTTGCACAATTAGCTTTACAGGTCTTTAGTAAGCCAGAAAAACTTACAGTAATGGTTGTTGCTGCGGGTGAAATGAATAGTTTGGTTGCTAAACATTTGGCTGAAATGGGCGTCGCTAAAATTATTATTTGTAATCGTAGCCGTGAGCGTGCTGACCAATTGGCTCAAGAGATTTCACATCAAGTTGAAGTTGAAATTATTGATTTTGCAGCATTGGCTGAAAATTTGTATCGTGCTGATGTTGTGTCGAGTTGTACTGGCAGCTTATATCAAGTTATCGCTTATCCAGATGTTAAGGCTGCATTAAAGAAACGTCGTTATCAACAAATGTTAATGGTTGATTTAGCAGTGCCTCGTGATATAGATCCTAAAGTTGAAGCGCTTGATGGTGTCTATTTGTATGGTGTTGATGATTTACAAAGCGTGATTGATGAGAACCTTGCTCAACGACGCCAGGCCGCTGTTGAAGCAGAAGTCATGGTTAATCAGCTAGCTACCCAGCTTATTACTCATCAAAAAGTTAAAGAGGCTGGCAGTACAATTCACGCTTACCGCCAACATAGTGAAGAAATTAGCCAACAAGAGCTTACGCATGCATTAGAGGCTTTGCATCATGGTGAGAGTGCTGAACAAGTATTACAGCAATTCGCGCATCGTTTGACGCAAAAGCTGATGCATCCGACTTCTATTCTGCTACGCGAAGCTGCCAAGGCAGAAAATCCTGATTATTTAGAATGGTTACAACAGCATTTACAGGATGTGTTTGATCATGAGCGTAAGCCAAAACATTAAGACAGCAGTCTTAAACTAATTTGTTTTGTGAGTTCATTGAGTTGCTGCCTTAAGTTTCTTGATTCAATCAGTGAAATTGGCGACTTAAGCTTTTGACGTAAATATCTTTCTTTTAGGCCTAAAGCATATTCTTGAGCTAACTTGTCAGCCACTTCAGGTGCCTGTGTTAATGCCTGTATATTGGTTCTTTGCATAATATCAGCAATTTCATGGCAATAACTACTACAAGCACCAAGCACATAATAAGTTGCTAACTCTTGATCATCCGGTAAGTCATCAAAAATACGATTTAAAATAGCCAGAACTTTTGCCAACAATTCATCTTGCTGAATATAGGCACGTAACCCTTCAAAATGAATATAAAGAAAAGGGTGATTCATTAAAATTGCAATCGCGAAGTCTTCATCTTTAGTGTGAATGTTAAATGAGAGCGAGGCATCATGGCTGATTTGTGGGGTAAAACGTTTACCCAATCCGAGTTTTTCACGGAAAGACTGATTGAGTAAATAACGGAAAGAGCCCTGTTTGGGTAATAGTTCAGTCAGTTCTCTGAGTTCTCCCATGACTAAGCTTTTGCCTTCTGGGGTGCTAATGTCGTGTTGACCCGTTAAATGGGCAAAGACAAAATCAGACAGAAGAGGGGCTTGTTGTAATAGTTTCTGGAAATTTTCAAGCCCTTCACGACGGATAAGAGAGTCAGGATCGTGGTCATTCGGTAGCACGAAAAATTTGAGTTCGCGCCCATCATTGAGAAGTGGTAAGGCAATTTCTAACGTTCTGCGTGCTGCTTTTTGACCCGCAGCATCGCCATCAAAAGCAATGGTAATACGGCTATTTTGTTTAAATAAAATATTAAGATGTTCTGTATTACTTGCAGTCCCTAAAGTTGCAACGGCTCCTGTAATGCCATATTGCTGAAGTGCAATTACATCCATGTAACCTTCAACCATTAACCAGTCGCTAGATTTAAGTTTTCTACCTTCATAAAGCCCGTAAAGTAGCTGATTCTTATGAAAGACTTCTGAGTCTGGCGAGTTGATGTATTTGGGTTTGATTTCATCATTTAATGCACGACCACCAAAACCAACGACACGGCCTTTAGGGTCTCGAATTGGGAAAATAACGCGGTCGCGTAATAAGTCAAAATCACGTCCATTATCGCTTGAACGGATAAGTCCAAGTTGTTTTAAACCATCAATGTCATAAGGAAAAGCTTTTTCTAAATGTTGCCAGTCTTCTGGAGCATAGCCCAAGCGCCAAAACTGAATAGTCTGATTGGTTAAGCCACGTTGTTTAAAATAATTTTTTGCCTTTTGACTATTAGGTAATTGGTGCTCATAGAACTGAGCAATATTTTCCAGTAAGTCATATAAATTACCTTCTTGAACTGGTTCATCAAAACTAAAAGGCTGCTCAAATTGAGCAAATGGGTCATCAAAAAATACAGGTTCAAGCGTGTTATAGCTTTCATCAGTTGGTTGTTGCTGAGTTGGAGTTACAGGCTCTGCTGTATTTGCTTTAGCAACTGGTGCTTTCGTAACCTGGCGGGTATAAGACAGCTTTTTATTTTCAGTATTATCTTTAGGTAATTCGACTCCAGCGCTACTCGATAACTCTTTCATTACATCTATAAAATTTCGGTTATCAATGTCCATTAGAAAACGGATCGCGTTACCGTTGGCTTGGCATCCAAAGCAGTGATAATACTGCTTGTCACGATAGACATGGAACGATGGGGATTTTTCTTGATGAAAAGGGCAACAGCCGGAATATGTACGTCCCGTCTTTTTCAGTTTCACACGCTGACCAATCAAATCGACAATATCTGTGCGATCTAAAATTTGATCAATCGTATGTTGTGGAATTGCCATAATTCAGATAACCGTATTAAAACTGATGAGAGAGTGATTCAGAATATTCTGACAT
>NZ_JRVL01000079.1:0-13640 GCF_054823985.1 Acinetobacter sp. GN11
AAAAATCGGCTAATGCTTGTGTTATTCAACAAAATTACGAAATTGAAATTGAGCATTTATTCTTAGAGTTACTTAATCAAAATTTAGAGAATGATTTAAAGATTTTATTAAAGAAATATAAAATTTCATCTGAAGCTTTAGCTGATGATTTAAAAGAAACAATTTCTCAATTACCGAAAGGTAATTCACGAACTCCTATTTTTGCTAAATCTATTGTTCGTTTGTTTGAACAAGCATGGTTATTGGCTTCGGCTGAGCAAAATCCAGTTATTCGCAGTGGTCATTTATTAGTTGCGTTATTAACTGCACCTGATTTATATCAAATTGCGACTCGTGCTTCGAGTTTATTTGATCTCTTGCCAATTGATTCAATGAAACATAAGTTTCTTGAAATTTGTGAGAAGAGTGTTGAACAACAAGATGAAACAAAAACACCTTCTGGTGAAGCTGAAGCAACAGACGCGACTGTAGCAAATACTAAAACTGCTAAAACACCAGCACTTGATCAATATACGATTAATCTGACTGAAAAAGCGAAAAAAGGCGGTATAGATCCAGTTATTGGGCGTGAATATGAAATTCGCCTAATGCTCGATATTTTAATGCGTAGACGCCAAAACAATCCAATCTTAACTGGAGAGCCAGGGGTTGGTAAAACAGCTGTCGTGGAAGGTCTAGCTTTAAAAATTGCTCAAGGTTTAGTACCAAACGCCCTAAAAAACGTGCATTTACATGTGCTTGATATGGGACTTTTACAGGCAGGTGCAAGTGTTAAAGGCGAGTTTGAAAATCGTCTGAAACAAGTGATTCAAGAGGTCCAAGCCTCGGTTCATCCTATTATCTTATTTATTGATGAAGCGCATACTTTAATTGGTGCAGGCGGACAAGCTGGGCAAAATGATGCTGCAAATCTTTTAAAACCAGCACTTGCTCGTGGTGAGTTGCGTACTATTGCTGCGACTACTTGGGCAGAATACAAACAATATTTTGAAAAAGATGCTGCATTGAGTCGACGTTTTCAGGTGGTAAAAGTAGAAGAGCCAACCGAAGAAGTTGCCGTAGATATGTTGCGCGCGATGATTCCTGTCATGCAGCAGCATTTTAAATTACAAATTGATGATGAGGCGATCGTTACAGCGGTTCACTCTTCACATCGATATATTAGTGGTCGTCAACTTCCGGATAAAGCAGTTAGTGTTCTTGATACGGCAGCAGCACGTGTTGCGTTGACCCAAAATGCCCAACCTGTAAAGCTTGATCAGTTAAAGGCTCAAGAGCATAACTTAAAGCTTGAACAGCAAATTTTAGAAAATGAACATCGTCAGATTCCAATCCATCATGAACGATTAGAAACTTTAAAAGCTAATTTAGAATCTTTGCAAAAAGAGATTCATGAAACTGAAGAGCAATGGAAAAAAGAATTAGAACTTGTTCATAAAATTCAGGAATTAGAAGCACAGAATCATTCTAATGAATCTGAAGCTTATGATCAGATTAATTTACTGCGTAAAGATCTTGCTGAAATTCAAGGTCCGCAACCATTAGTATTTGAAAGAGTAAATTCTCAAATCATTAATGAAATTATTTCTGATTGGACCGGAATTCCTGTTGGAAAAATGGTTAATGATGAAATTAAGCAGATATTAACGCTTGAAGATAAATTGGGCGAGCGTGTAATGGGGCAAGATTATGCGCTTACACAATTAGTTCAGGGTATTAAAACTTCAAAAGCAAGACTTGAAGATCCTAATAAGCCACAAGGTGTATTTCTTTTGGTCGGGCCAAGTGGTGTCGGTAAAACTGAAACTGCATTAACTTTGGCAAATGAATTATATGGCGGTGAGCAGCATTTAATCACCATCAATATGTCTGAATATCAGGAAGCCCATACTGTATCTTCGCTTAAAGGTGCACCTCCTGGATATGTGGGATATGGTCAAGGCGGTGTTTTAACAGAAGCTGTTCGCCGTAACCCTTACAGTGTTGTGTTGCTTGATGAAATTGAAAAAGCACATAGTGATGTACAAGAACTGTTCTACCAAGTATTTGATAAAGGTACTTTAGAAGATGGCGAAGGACGAGTAATTGACTTTAAAAACACCACTATTTTGTTGACTTCTAATGCTGGCTCAAGCGCGATCATGCAAGCTTGCTTAAATACGCCAGTAGAAGAATGGCCGACAGCTGAAGAGTTGATTGACCATTTAAAACCAAGTTTATATAAGCAATTTAAGCCTGCATTTTTAGGCCGAATGAGAGTTGTGCCATATTTCCCATTGCACGACGATTTACTTGTACGAATTATTAAACATAAGTTAGGCAAGATCACAGCAAGAATTGAAAAACAATACGGTACACAAGTCCAGTATTCTGAAGATTTGGTAGAGCTGCTTTTAAGTCGCTGTACAGAAGTCGATAGTGGTGCACGTAATGTTGATAATATTTTAAATTCTACGGTGTTACCTGCATTGGCTACAGAAATTTTAGTGGCTTTAGCAGAACAAAAGTTGCCAAAAATTATCATGATTGATGCTAAAGATGACGAAATTCAATATTTACTAGATCCGGTTGCAAAAGCTGCTAAAAAAAGGATCAGTAAAAAGTTGAAGTCAGAAGTTTAAAATTGAATAGAGCTAAAATTAGATGAATATTGATATTTCTGAACTCCTTGAACCCATTAGCGATAGCTTACCTTGTGGTGATGACTTTTCATTTTCTAATGAATTTCATGAAATCAAAAAAGCGAAAACACAAGATGATTTATTGTTAGATCAAGGTGATTGGGTTGCTGAGCGCAAACAAGCCGACTGGGATTTTGTATCAAGTAAAACGAGTATTTTGCTAACAGAGAATACTAAAGATATTCGTCTATTAACTTGGCTCTTAGAAGCTTGGACTCATCTTTACGGTTTTGAAGGTATGGCGAAAGGTTTAACTTTAAGCCATACCATGCTTAATCAATACTGGCAGGAAATTCATCCTGTCATTGAAGATGATGACTTAGATCAACGCATTGGTTTATTACAGGGTTTAATTAATCAACTCCCAATGTTGTTAAAAAAAGTTTCGTTAACTAATACAGTTCCTTATTATAATTTGCTTGATTACGATAATTTTCTATATCACGAAAATGTTCGTCGTAAACAAACAGAAGATTACGATAGTCAGTCGGGACCATCTGAGTTAGAGCAATTCGATCAAGCTATTTTTAATACGTCTAAAACTTTTCAATACTCTAATTATCAAGATTTTAGTTCAGTTTTAACTGAGTGGGATGTTCTAAAGCAAACTCTTGACCATTTAATGGGAATAGACTCGCCGAGCTTTGGTGCAATTGATTCAGCATTTGAAACAATCCACAGCACATTACGCAAGATTTATAAGGCAGAGGCTTTTGGTACTGGGCTTGCACCAACCCAAGAACCAGCCGCTGTTATTACAAATTCATCTATGGAAAATCAAGTGCCTGTACAAGTTGTTTCAGATCAGCCTGCTTTTCAGCCTCAGGCACAACCACACTTGGCGAATCGTGAGCAAGCAATGAAAGTGCTGCAAGAAATCGCGGATTACTTTCAAGCCAACGAGCCTCATAGCCCTGTGAGTTATATGCTTCAAAAAACGATTAAATGGAGTCAAATGCCATTACATGAATGGCTAGCACAAGTCATTAAAGATGAGCATCCATTGCAAATGGTTCAGGAAATGTTAGGTGTACAGCCTAAAAATGAATACGAATAAAGATTGGTAAAGACATATGTTTAAAGCTGAAAAAGTCCTGTGGGGCGAAGGTTTATTTTTAAGACCTCAACATTTCCAAATTCAAGATACCTACCATGAACAACGCTTGAATCATACGGTTCGTGCGGTTGTACCTTTTTCATATGGTATTCAAAAATTAAATTTCGATGAGGCTCAATTGAGCACCCATATTCTTGCTCTTGAGTCTGTAGAGATGATTTGGCAAGACGGTGAAATTTATCAGGCGCCTGCATATGATCTATTGCCTGAGCCAATTTTATTGGATGATCTTAATTTGCGTGGTGAGATGCTAATCTATTTAGCATTGCCACTCTTACAAGCAAATAAGCAAAATCTCATTGATCAGAACCAAGCGCAAAAGGGTAGATATCAATCTCATCTTGTCGAAACGCATGATCTATTTACTAACGCTACCGAAGCAGATATTAGTTTGCTACGCCGCCGTGCTGTTTTTAAATTATTAGATGTACATAGTAATCCAGACCATAATCTGGATGGTTTCTTATATCTGCCGATTGGGAAGATTAAACGTCAAAGTTCAGGTGCTTTTGAAATTGACCGAAAGTTTATTCCACCAATTTTACACGTGGATGCATCTGAAACACTTATTTCAAATTTGAAAAGAACACTGAACGTTATTAAGGCAAAAATTAAGACGATTCAAACCAATAACCGAGAAAATGAACAGAAATTAATTGAATTCCGTTCAGGTGATATCGTTTCATTCTGGTTAGTAAATGCGTTAAATACAGCTCATGCTGGTCTAAATCATTTTGTGCAATATCCACAAATTCATCCAGAGCGTTTGTTCTTCGAATTATTGCGTTTAGCAGGTTCATTATTAACTTTCTCGACAGCGTATGATGTCGATCAGTTGCCTGCCTATAAACACCATAATTTACAAGAAAGTTTTTCGCAGTTAGACACGATTCTACGTGATTTACTCGATACTATTATTTCGAGTCGTTACATCAGCATTGCGCTTAAAGAAATCCGTCCTTCATATTGGGTGGGAAGTCTTGAGACCGATAAGATTACTCGAGATACTCGACTTTATATTGCAGTATCAAGTAGCGCAATGCAGACACATGAATTGATCCAGATTGTGCCTTTACGATTCAAGATCGGTAGCACTTTAGATGTAGAACAACGTGTAGTTGCGGCATTGCCTGCGATTCCATTGCATCACTTAATTCAAGTTCCAACTGCAATACCGGTACGTTCTGGTGTGAGCTATTTTGAAATTGAACCACATCATGAGCTATATCAGCGCATGTTAGATTCAGAGACGATTTGTATTTATGTTCCGGCTGGTTTCCAAGATATCAGTATTGAACTGATTGCGGTCATGAACGCTTAACGGTAAAGGAGAGAAAAATGTCACAATCCACAGGTGCTCCTTCTTTATTTGACGATGGACAAATCGGAACGGGCGGGAACAATAATAGCCAGTCTCAAGCAAAACTACAGGCAATCAATCTTATTGATTTATTACATGACGGCTTTTATTTAGTTTTTTTAATTCGAAATCAGTATGTGCCAGCAGATGCTCAGCAGTTTCGTGAAAAAATCTTAAATTTACTCAATCAATTTGAGCAACAAGCCAAAAAGTTACAATTTTCAGCTGATGATATTCATGATGCTAAATATGCATTCTGTGCTTTGATTGATGAAACGATCGTAACGCAACAAGACCCAAGTTATTTTAATTTGCAAAATGCTTGGTTAATTAGCCCGTTACAATTGAGCTTGTTTGGTTCTCAGTTAGCGGGTTATCGCTTCTTTGAAATATTGGAGCAATTACGTAGCCGTGGAAAAGAACGTCTAGCTGCTTTAGAAGTATTTCATTACTGCCTTTTATTAGGTTTTCAGGGTAAGTACCGAATCGAATCTACGGAAAGTCTCAACCATTTAGTATCAAGAGTCGGTGACGAAATTGACTATTTGAAAGGGAAAAAAGTTGCCTTTTCGCCGTTCTCGGCCATTCCCGATCAGATACGAAATATTATTCATCGCGAAGTACCTTTCTTTTGGATTTTGATCTTTTTATTGATTTTTGCATTGCTTACCTTTGCAGGGCTAAGATTTATGCTGAATAAGCAAAATGATAAAGCATTATCTAATTATCAAAATGTGATTTCTGCTCCTCAAGAGCAAGCACATATTACAATTTATTTACCTTGATGATGGTACGAAATGGCTCAGGAAAAACCAACTTCTATTCGAGTTTTACAATCGAATAAAAAAAAGCCGAAATCACCAATACTTTATATTGTCATTGGTGTTATTGCCGGGGTGTTTGTTAGCATCTCGCTATTCCTGTTCTTGTCTCAACCGCATTCGTCAGAATCAACAGCAATTGAGAGTAAATCAACAGAAGAACAGATTTTAAATCAAGAAACTGCTCATTCTGCTGATGAACAAAATCAGGTTGCTGTCAGTCAAGACAACGAAACAGATTCAATGAGCCGTGATGGTTTTGAACAACCCAAAGATAATGAATTAAGTAATATCTTTAAACCTGCTCAGCATAAGCCAGCTATTGTCAATCAACAGCGAGTTTCTCCATTTGATGAACAGCTCACGGGTGAAAAGAAAGTTCAGGTTGTACCTCAACTACAGACGGGTGCAGCTAAAACAGCTCAACCGAAGGTACAGCCAACTCAGCAAAAGCCATTGAGTAAAACGCCGCAGCAACAAGTGGCACAGGCTAAACCTGTTGTTGAGAATAAAGCTCCAGCCGAACCCGAAGCTGAGGTAGAACCACCTAAAGCATCGGTAGATATTAAAATTACACGAAGTCCTTTTGCTGTGAATTAATGAACAAATGATGATTTTTCTCATTTTCTTTTGCTTTACATGCTTAGCAATTGGTTTAGCGTTTTTAATGTCTTATGAGCTAAGGACGAGAAGCAAAGATTTTGTTTTGTCATTACTGCCGCAAGGCCGTAAACAGCTTAATCAGGTTAGACAATTTGCTCAAACAATGAATCAGGCGGCTGCGCCTGAAAAGCTACAATCCCATTGGCATTTACAGCAGTGGTGGATTGTAATTGCAGGCTTTTTCTTGTTTGCCAGTATTTTAGTGTTTGCTTTTACTCGACCTATTAGTTCAACTCGAATTGAGGCTGAATATCTGAAAAAAACAGATCCTCAAATTTATGCACTTTTGAATGGTGAAATATTATCGCCACCGCCAGAAGTGGATGAAAGCCTAATTGAAGCTGCGATTGTAGAGGCCACCCAATTAGAGCAACAATATTCCTCTCAAAGTAGTGGCGCTATTAATTCTTCACCTATTGATAATGCGAGTTTCGATGGGCGAGCTATTTTAGATACCAGTCTAGTAGATCGTAAATGGAGCAAAATGAACCCACGTTATAAGCAGCGTTTACTCATGGTCTTTAAAATCATGAAAGAACAGTATGGTTATGAGTTGGTTTTATTAGAAGGTTATCGTAGTCCTACTCGTCAGAATATGCTGGCAGGTAATCCGAATACGACAAGAGCAAAAGGGTATCAGAGTTATCATCAATTTGGTTTGGCGGCAGATGTAGCCTTTAAACGAAATGGAAAAGTGGTTATTTCTGAAAGAGACCCTTGGGCTATGCAAGGCTATCGTTTATATGGGCAAGTTGCTGAATCGGTTGGGCTTACCTGGGGTGGACGTTGGAAATCTATTCAAGATTATGGTCATACCGAGTTCCGTATGCCGGGCTTAAGAAAAACACAGGAAATGGCTGAAAAACTGATCGCTGAAAGTTTGAATGAAGTAAGTTAAACACTTATTGACGATTGAAAACGTTCTTGTAAAACAGTTGTCATTTTGTCTACAAGCTGGGAAATGATCCCAGCTTTTTCCCATGTATAAATTGAAACAACCATAGGGGGGACAGTCCCTAATGAATCATATCGATGTACTCGACGTCCGCGGGTTGTTGCCACAGGCAATAAAGATAATCCTAAGCCAGTTTCAACACTCACTAACACGCTTTCTAGGCTACTACCCGTAAAGGCAATATACCAACGTCGCCGTTCGCGCTCTAACGTTGCGAACATCTCATCCCGATAAAGTCCGCCTTGAGGAAAGGTCACTAAACTCATGGGATCAGACCATTCAGTTGTTGAATTCTCGCTTTCAAACCATGCCATTTCTTCTGGGAATGTAGCGTGGTGATCAGCACTGGCAGCAGGTTCTTTGACAATAATAATATCGAATTCACCATTCCGATAACGTTCTGTTAAGTTGCGACTCAAGCCAGAGGTTACATCTAAACGAATAGAACGATGCTCTTTGGCAAATATACCAAAAACTTCACCCATTGCTGGACTCATCATATCTTCTGGTAAACCAATACGAATAGGGATACTTCCTGCCGGATCTTTAAGTAGTGCTTCAGCTTCTTCTTGAAGGGTCAAAATCCTTTGCGCATAACCAATCAGATATTCTCCAGACACCGTCAATTTGAAAGGCCGTGCTGTTCGATCTATAAGCGCATGACCGACAGATTCCTCAAGACGAGCTAACTGCTGACTAATTGTTGATTGAGTCAGGTGTAATCGATCGGCAGCTGCGGTAAAACTGCCAGTTTCAAAAATAGTGACGAAAGCACGTAAAAGGCGAGGATCAAACATTCTTGGGTACCGCCACACTTAAAAGCCGATGAAATAAGTATTCATAATCTTAATACTATCGATTAAATAATTTAATTTCCAAATACTTTTGGTGAAGCTTATTCTAATTGCAAAATGTTTTGCCATAAATTTCTATTGGGAGGCCACCATGCGTAAGTCACTGATATGGATAACTCCCTTACAACATGCGGGTTCACGAGGATACCGCGAAATTGAGAAAAGACTTCTTGCAGCTGGTGCAAAATAGAAAGTGAGAGTATGTGATGGAAAAAGGTGAACAGTTTTTACGTAATGCGATTGAGCTTGCCTATAATAATATTGAAAAAGGTGGCAGACCATTTGGCGCTGTGGTGGTAAAAAATGGAGAAGTTATTGCTTCAGGCGTAAATCAGATTCTGACAACGAATGACCCAACTGCACATGCTGAATTACTGGCGATTCGTGCAGCCAGTCAAATTTTAGGATCTGCCAATCTAGAAGGCTGCTCTGTGTATGCAAGTGGACACCCATGCCCAATGTGTATGGCAGCAATGCGTTTAGCCGGTATAAAGTCGGTGAGCTATGCTTATTCTAATGAAGACGGAACACCATTTGGTCTGTCTACAGCCGAAATATATATTGAGCTTGCCAAGCCCTTTGTTGAGCAATCAATGAAAATTCAATATATACCGATCAGAGTTGAAAACTGCACTGATCTTTATGCGCATTGGAAGAATTATCAAGCCAATCATTCAGGCTCAGAAGAATGAAGCAGTCTGGCGTTTTTTTGACTCGTCCCATGCTTGTCGTGACGGTGGCTTTGGTGGGCCTTAATTTAAGACCCTTTATAACTAGTATTGGACCATTGATTGCTAATATTCGAACAGCCACTGGCTTAAGCTTACAAGGAGTAGCACTGCTCACTTTGCTACCGATGATGCTTATGGGAATCGTTGCATTTGTTGGGCCAATATTGCAAAACTTTGTCGGTGAACGAAAGGCTATTCTTGGTGCATTGCTGACCATTGGTGCGGGATGTACTTTCCGATTTTTATTTCCTACTGCCGAAGGCTTAATTCTTAGTGCCATAGTGATTGGATTCGGAGTCGCGATGATACAAGCGGCATTTCCCGGCTTGATTAAACGAGAATTTAGCCAACATCTTGGTCCGATGATGGGTCTTTACTCAGCCATGCTTATGGGAGGCGGAGCATTAGGTGCATGGTTAGCGCCTGTAGTTTCAAATATCACGGGTTTATGGTCTGTTGGACTGGCTTTTTTTGCAATTCCAGCTTTATTTGCATTTATATTGGCGCTTATCTTTTTACCTACAAAAGTTAGCTCATCCATTCATCGTGCACCTGTAAGAAAGTTGTTAAATCAACCTCGAACATGGTTATTAATGATGTGCTTCGGACTTGTAAATGGTGGCTACTCATCAGTCGTAGCTTGGTTAGCACCTTCTTTTCAAGATCAGGGCTGGAGCGCAGCACAAAGTGGAAAATTACTTGCTTTTCTGGCCTTGAGCCAAGCAGCTTCAGCGCTCATTTTGCCTATTTTAGCTAGGAAATATAAAGACCGACGTCCATGGCTATGGTTTACGTTAGCAATGCAAATGGTTGGTTTTTCAGGAATGGCTTTTATACCTGAGTTCGCCGCTATTCTCTGGGCAATTTGTTTGGGCGCGGGTTTGGGAGGATGTTTTGCCTTAACGCTTATAGTTGCATTAGACCATTTTGATGAACCCATTCATGCAGGTGCTTTATCTGCACTGATGCAAGGTGGTGGTTTTTTACTGGCAGCAATTCCGCCGTGGATTATTGCAATTTTGCATGATCTTACGGGGGCTTACAAAGCAGGATGGCTTTTTCATTTAGCCAGTGTGATATTGGTTGTTATTTTAGTGATTAGATTGGCTCCTAAAAGTTATTTTAAGATGAGTCTATAAAACGTTGAGTTAGCCGAGATTCTTTTTATAAAGAATTACTGATGCTAAAGCACAAGCAAATTAGGAAATAGTGATAGGATAGAACTGAAATTTTTCCGCCTCTAAATGAATACAACAATATTTGATTTCTATGACTTCTTCTTTAAAACAGCTCACTTTATTTAATCAAGGCTTAGGAAAAAACAGTCGATTTACAAAAGGTGTGGATGGCACTTTACAGGCTATTGAGCATTTAGGATATGTACAGATTGATACCATATCGGTTGTAGAGCGAGCTCATCACCATATATTGTGGAGCCGAGTGCCTGACTATGATTTAAATCATTTAAATAGTTTGGTTCGTGAGCGCCAGATTTTTGAATATTGGTATCATGCTGCGTCTTATCTTCCTATGAAAGATTATCGCTATGCGCTGCCTGCCATGATGTCTGTTAGGAAAGGGGAAAGTCGTTATTTCAATAGAGGTGATCAGCACCTTATGAATGAAATTTTAGCCCGTGTTCGTGCCGAAGGTAAAATTCGACTGCGAGACATTGATAAGAATAATAAGAAAAGTTTGGGAAATTGGTGGAATACAGGTCCAGGTCGCCGTGCTTTTGAGCAGTTATATATGCAGGGTGACTTGATGATCTGTGAGCGTAATGGAATGGAAAAAGTTTATGATTTGACCGAACGCTGCTTACCTGAAAATATTGATTTAAGTATGCCTACGCTTCATGAATATGCGCAGTATTTATTTAATACCACACTCCGGGCACATGGAGCATTCACATGGAAGCAATTAGTCCATTTAAAGGGAAAAGATTTAAAAGAAACTATGCATGTCGTGCTGAAGGAGCATATTGACGCAAGTGTAGTATCAGCAGTTAAACTTGAAGATGGTCAAACTCTATATGTTGATGTGGCTGCATTAGAACAAAAGGTTAATACCGATTTTGGTTTAAAAATACTTTCACCTTTTGATAACTCGCTTATTCATCGTGACCGCTTAACCTCTTTATTTGAATTTGATTATCGGATCGAATGCTATGTGCCAGCAGCCAAACGGGTATTTGGTTATTTTTGCTTACCTATTCTTTATCAAGATGAGCTAGTGGGTCGCATAGATTGCAAGGCACATCGGAGCGTAAAAGAGTTAGAAGTCATTAGTCTACATCTAGAAAAAACAACCAAAGATAAAGAGCTTTTCTTTTTCGAATTAGAGCAAGAGATCAAGCATTTTGCAGAGTTTAATCAATGCACCATTATTAATGACAAAGTCATCAAGCTCATTCGCTAAGGTGTAAGCAGGGAACTATGTTGGTCTTAAATAAAGTATGTTTAAGATAAAACACCAAAAGAATTAAAGCTTTTGGTGTTTGTAATTGGTTTAGATTAAAGGCATACGATATTCAATAATGCCTGGTTTTTGTGCAATCCAGTCATAGAGTTTTTGAGCTGTATGATTGGTTTCTTGAGTGTGCCAATATAAACGGTCACAGTTGTGTTCGATTGCTTGCCTCTGTACATATTCAATGAGTTGCTTACCAATGTGTTGCCCACGGACTTCAGGTGAAACATAAAGGTCTTCTAAATAACAATAATTATTCTCTGCCCATGTTGAACGATGAATAACATAATGCACAATTCCTAAAACTTGCTCGCCTTGTTTGGCAACAGCACAAGAAACGGGTTCATGTTCATCGAAAAAGCGCTCCCAAGTCACTTTAGTAACATGAATGGGTAAATTTACCTGATAGAAATTTTGATAAGCAAGCCAATATTTCTTCCATTGTGAATAGTCCTGCTGCTGAACAGGGACAATCTGAATATCTTGATTTTGCATAATAATTACACTCTGTTTTAAAGTTCTAGAAAGTCGAAAACAAGAGTGTAGTTTTGATAGTGGTATTTTTATAAGATACACTTTTGATATTTTCTACAGTACCAGTTTGTTATGGCAACTTCGATTTCTGCATCTTTTCCACATTTGATTTTGCCAAACGGCCAGATTAAAGATGGACTATATTCTGCTTTGCGTGATGCTATTTTAGATGGAAGACTTAGTGCTGGAACAAAATTACCCTCAAGTCGTGCTTTAGCAGAGATGATGTCGATTTCACGAAACTCTGTGTTAGCTGCGCTTGAGCGGTTACTCGATGAGGGATATTTATTTACCAAACCAAGTTCTGGTACTTATGTTGCTGAGGTTGTGCCAGATCAGTTAATACATATCCAAGAAAATTCAAAAAAAACTACGTTAACCAATCACCATTCCTTAAATATTAATCCTAATTTTGAAGGTTTATTAACTTCATGGCGAGAACAGTCATGGTCAAGTCAAAAGAAAAAAATGTTCCATGTGGGAGTGGGCTGTATTGATTTATTTCCTCATCAGCTTTGGGGGAAATTATTAACAAAAGCTTGGCGACAATCTTATTATCAACTGGGCCAATTTCACGACTCGCGGGGTTATTTACCATTGCGTCAGGCAATCTGTGAGTATGTCCGTTCTACCCGAGGCCTGAACTGCAACGAAGAGCAAATTATTATTGTAAATGGGACACAGCAGGCAATTCATTTAGCTGGCTATGCCTTACTTCAATCAAATGATGAAGTTTGTTTGGATGAGCCGGGATATGATGCAGCTTTTAATATTTTTCGAAGTTTTGGTGCGAAAGTAAATTTGATCGAGAGTGATGAGGAGGGAATGCGAATCTCTGACATTACAGATCATTATTCAAAAAGCAAACTTGTTTATACCGCACCCTCTCATCAGTTTCCTGTAGGTGGAACTTTAAGTCTAGCTCGCCGTTTTGCGTTACTCGATTGGGCATCTCAACAAGGGAAATGGATTTTTGAAGATGATTATAATAGTGAGTTTCGCTATGGCACACATCCTATTCAAGCTTTACAGGGTTTAGATCAGCAGCAAAGAGTTATTTATTCTGGCACTTTTACCAAAATGATGTTTCCTGAGTTTCGGTTAGGATTCATGGTTGTGCCTGAAGCATTGATCGAAACCTTTAGTGCAGCTAAATACTATACCGATGTTCGAAGTTCTTATTTAGAGCAAGTGGCTTTGTCTCAATTTATACAAAAAGGCCACTATGCTCGGCACGTACGTAAAATTAGAAAAGCATGCTATGAGCGCCAACAAGCATTGATTAAAGCTATTGATGAGCATCTTTCAGATGTGCTTAGTGTTCAACCTACAGATTCAGGTATCCATGCAGTGTGCTGGTTAAACGGTGAGTGGACAGAGCAAGAATTTATTGATCAGTGTTCAGCTCTAAACCTGGCTGTTCAGCCCTTATCCAGATATTGTCAGATGCCAAAC
>NZ_JRVL01000080.1:0-5965 GCF_054823985.1 Acinetobacter sp. GN11
ATAAAAATAACAGAGAGAAAAAAATCTTTTGTGGTTGAATCTCAACCTCTTGAATGCCGTACAAGAAAACAGCGACCTGGATTAGGTTACAATCACGGATTATGGATATAAGGACACACATCCATCATGAGTTATTTTGATCCCACCCTCATCATGTTTATGGTGTACATCGTAGCAATGGTACTTATTGGCTTATTTGCCTACCGTGCTACAAGCGACTTCTCAGATTATATTCTCGGTGGTCGTAGTTTAGGCAGTTTCGTTACTGCGTTATCCGCAGGCGCATCAGACATGAGTGGTTGGCTACTCATGGGTTTACCAGGAGCAATTTATCTTTCTGGTCTATCTGAAGCGTGGATTGCAATTGGTCTTATTATCGGTGCTTGGCTTAACTGGCTACTGGTTGCTGGTCGATTACGCGTTCATACTGAAATTCAAAACAATGCATTAACTTTGCCAGATTATTTTACAAGCCGCTTTGATGACCAGAAAAAAATACTTCGTATTTTCTCTGCCGTTATCATCTTGGTTTTCTTCGCTATTTACTGTGCTTCAGGTATGGTAGCGGGTGCCCGTTTATTTGAAAATTTATTCGGCATGTCTTACAACACAGCTATTTGGCTCAGTGCTATTGCAACCATCAGTTATGTTTGTATCGGTGGATTCTTAGCAATTAGCTGGACTGATACATTCCAAGCTGGATTGATGATTTTTGCCCTGATTTTGACACCAATCGTGACTTACCTTGCGATCGGGGACACAACTCATTTTGTTACCCTCATTGAAACTGCACGCCCGCATGCATTTAATCTCATCTCAGATTTTGGTGTGGTAGCCGTTTTATCCTCCATGGCATGGGGACTTGGTTACTTTGGTCAACCACACATCCTTGTACGTTTCATGGCAGCTGACTCAGTAAAATCTATTCCTGCTGCTCGTCGTATTGGCATGACTTGGATGATCTTGTGTTTAGCAGGTGCTGTAGGTGCTGGTTTCTTCGGTATTGCTTATTTTGAACAACACCCTGAATTAGCAGCAGTTGTAAGCAAAAACCCTGAAACTGTATTTATGGAATTGACTAAAATTTTATTCAATCCATGGATTGTGGGCATCATTTTGGCGGCAATTTTAGCTGCTGTGATGAGCACGTTAAGCTGTCAACTTTTAGTATGTTCAAGTGCTTTAACTGAGGATTTATACAAAGGTTTCTTTCGTAAAAATGCATCTCAAAAAGAACTTGTATGGGTTGGCCGTGTAATGGTTCTTGTCATTGCTGTTCTTGCCATTGTGCTTGCAGGGAACCCCGATAGTAAGGTTCTTGGTCTTGTTGCTTATGCATGGGCTGGCTTCGGTGCAGCGTTTGGTCCGCTTATCATCTTGTCATTGTTCTGGAAACGTATGAATTTACAAGGTGCTTTAGCGGGTATGATCGTTGGTGCAGTTGTGGTTATTGGCTGGAAAAATCTTTTCGCAGACACTGGTGTTTACGAAATTATTCCTGGCTTTATCCTTGCATTTATCAGCATCGTTGTTGTGAGTCTTTTAACTAAAGCGCCAAATACGACAGTAACTGGACGCTTTGAACAAGCAGATAAACTCTACAAAGAAAGCGTATAATCCATCTAAATAAACTAAGGGGCTTCGGCCCCTTTATTTATTTTTAGTTTTGATTTTAATTTTTGAAGTATCCTTCACAACTTGCATCACTGGGTAACTACGGGTTTCTTTTACCCCAGGTAACTGCCATAACACTTGCCCTGCAATACGTCTAAACTCTTCCATACTGGCACTTCGTAATTTAATTAAAAAATCGAAGCCCCCACTGACCATATGGCACTCAACAATTTCCGGATAATGCACCACAGCATCAATAAACTCATCTAAAACATTAGGTGTCGTTTTATCCAGTAATACTTCAACAAACACCAAAAAATTAGCATTTAACTTAACAGGGTTTAACTTAGCCTCATATCCCAAGATGAATTCATCCTTCGTTAGCTTTTGGACTCGTGCCATCACAGCAGTTGGAGATAAATTCACAAGTTCGGCTAATTTACTGTTCGAAATACGCCCATCTGTTTGAAGAATATCCAAAATTTTTAAATCAGTGCGATCAAGGCTTAATAATGGGCCATTCATCTGAATTTTCCTCTAAAAAATGGGATAAATATAGTGAGTTATTTGGTGTTTCTTCTGTAATGATAAATTATCTAAACCTCTCTACTCAAGATAAATAGTACGAGAGCTAGTTGGCGGAAACAGATATGAATACAATGGATACTTTTCATCAAATGGATAAATCTCACCAAGGCTATATCACCGAATTCAACGATAAAAGTGAGTTTGAACAACGCATTAACACAGCTTGGCGTCGTGCTGAACCAGAAGCTGTAGAAGAGCTATTACAAGCTGCCGCGGTATCTGATGATTTAGATCATAAAATTTATGACCTTGCCTTTAATCTTGCCCATAACTTACGTGAACGTAAAACCTCTTCGGGTAAAGCAGGTATTGTTCAAGGGTTACTACAAGAATTCTCCCTTTCTTCACAAGAAGGCGTGGCTTTAATGTGTCTTGCTGAAGCTTTGCTTCGTATTCCAGACTCAGCAACACGTGATTTACTTATTCGAGATAAAATCAATCAGGGCAACTGGAAAGAACACGTTGGCCAAAGCAGCTTAATGTTTGTAAATGCTGCTGCATGGGGCCTTATGCTGACTGGTAAGCTCATGGAAACACCAAAGCAAACTAGTCTTTCAAGTGTACTTACTGGCCTTTTAGCACGTAGTGGCCGTGGCATTATTCGTAAAGCAGTCGATGTTGCAATGCGTATGATGGGTGAACAGTTTGTTACTGGTGAAACCATTGAAGAAGCTGTAGACCATGCAAAAGTACTTGAAGACAAAGGTTTCCGCTATTCTTACGACATGTTGGGTGAAGCTGCTCTAACCGAACATGATGCTGAACGTTACTTCAATGATTATACGCAAGCTATCCATGCAATTGGCAAAGCGTCTAACGGTAAAGGCGTTTATGATGGCCCAGGTATCTCAATTAAGCTTTCTGCTTTACACCCTCGCTATCAACGCGCGCAAATTGAGCGTGTTCATCAAGAACTATACGGCAAAGTATTTGAACTCGCTCTTTTAGCTAAAAAGTACAATATTGGTTTAAATATCGATGCAGAAGAATCAGAACGTTTAGAAATTTCTCTTGAGTTACTTGAACGCCTTTGTTTCGAACCAGAACTTGCAAACTGGAAAGGTATTGGTTTCGTTATTCAAGCGTACCAAAAACGCTGTTTCTTCGTAGTTGATTATATTATCGATCTTGCTAAACGCAGCCAAAAGCGCCTCATGATCCGTCTTGTGAAAGGTGCGTATTGGGATAGCGAAATCAAGAAAGCACAAATCGAAGGTATGGATGACTATCCTGTCTTCACTCGTAAGGTGCATACGGATTTATCTTATATCGCTTGTGCTAAAAAATTACTTGCAGCACCAGAGTTCATCTATCCGCAATTTGCAACTCATAATGCTCAAACGTTAGCAACGATTTATCATTTAGCTGACCCAAGCAAATATTATGCTGGTCAGTACGAGTTCCAATGCCTACATGGTATGGGTGAGCCACTTTATGAACAAGTTGTTGGCCCACGTGAGCAAAATAAATTAGGCGTACCATGCCGTATTTATGCTCCTGTTGGTAACCATGAAACTTTGTTGGCTTACTTAGTTCGCCGTTTACTTGAAAATGGTGCAAATACTTCATTTGTTAACCGTATTGCCGATAAAACACTTAAAGTTGAAGACCTGATTCAGTCTCCAATTTACGATATTCGCAATGCAGCTAAACTTGAAGGTTCAGTTGGCTTAAAACACCCGTCTATTCCGTTACCTTTAGACATGTATGGTTCGCTCCGTAAAAACTCTAAAGGATATGATTTAGCTAATGATGCTCCACTTGAAGCTTTAGACAGCACAGCTCAACAACTGCGTAACCGTATCTGGCAAAGCCATCCGTTATTGGCAGATAATGGTTCTTTAGAACAAGGTAATTCTGTTGCAATTACAAACCCAGCACAAAATGATGAAATTGTTGGGCATGTACAAGAAGCTGATCTCAAGCATGTAGAAGTTGCACTTAATGCAGCTGAACAAACTCAGTCTGAATGGGCTAATACACCTAAAGATCAACGTGCTCAATACTTAAAACGTGCAGCTGACCTGATGGAAAGCCGTATTGAAGAGTTAATGGTATTGCTTTGCCGTGAAAGTGGTAAAACCTATGCCAATGCGATTGCTGAAGTTCGTGAAGCTGTAGATTTCTTACGTTACTACGCAACTCAAGTTGAGAACCTTCCAGCTAATACAATCATTCAGCCTTTAGGTACTGTACTTTGCATTAGCCCATGGAACTTCCCTCTTGCGATTTTCTCAGGCCAAATCGCGGCTGCATTAGTCAGCGGTAACTGTGTTATTGCTAAACCTGCCGAACAGACTCCATTAATTGCAGCTCAAGCAGTGCAAATTTTATGGGAAGCTGGTATTCCTCATGGCGCTGTGCAGTTATTGCCAGGTCGTGGTGAAACAGTTGGAGCTCAACTCAGCCAAGATAGCCGTATCGATGGCATCATGTTTACAGGTTCAACTGAAGTTGCAAAAATTTTACAGAAGACAGTTGCAAAACGTTTATCTGAAAATGGACAGTCAATTCCCCTCATTGCAGAAACTGGTGGTCAAAATGCAATGATTGTGGACTCATCTGCATTAACTGAACAAGTCGTACTTGATGTTGTAAGTTCAGCTTTTGATAGCGCTGGTCAACGTTGTTCTGCTTTACGTATTTTATGTGTACAAGAAGATAGTGCTGCAACCGTTATTAAAATGCTTAAAGGTGCAATGCAACAGTTGAGCGTAGGTAACCCTGCCATTTTAAAAACTGATATTGGTCCTGTTATTGATGTTGAAGCAAAACAGACGATTGATCAGCACATCCAAAAAATGAAGTCTAAAGGCTATCCAGTAGATCAGCTAATGTTTGGCGCAACGAGCCAGAATGAATTAGATAAAGGAACTTTTGTTGTACCAACAGCAATTGAATTACCTAACCTTGATGATTTACAACGTGAAGTCTTTGGTCCAGTTTTACACATCATTACCTATAAGTATGGCGAGCTTGAGCAACTCATCTCGCGAATTAATGCCAAAGGTTATGGTTTAACAATGGGTTTACACACCCGTATTGATCAAACGATCCAAACAGTGATTCAACATGCTGAAGTTGGTAACCTTTATATCAACCGAAATATTGTTGGCGCTGTTGTTGGTGTTCAACCATTTGGTGGTGAAGGTTTATCTGGTACAGGTCCAAAAGCTGGTGGTCCGCTTTACATGTATCGCTTAATGCAGCACTGTTCAAATAAAGTATTGGCAACACCATTTGCCATGAAAAATGAACAAACTGCTTTTGAAGGCTTTAACCGAGAGGTTTATCAGAGCTTACAAAGTTGGGCGAAACAGCATTTACCGCAAGCAAATCACGAAATTGAACCGTTTGGCGTTGGTAAATTCTATGAGTTACAAGGTCCTACCGGAGAAAGTAACCAATATATTATTCTGCCGCGTCACCGTGTTCTTTCAATCGCTGACACAGAACAAAATCAGTTGCATCAATTGCTCGCAATTTTTGCAGTTGGTAGCCAAGCTGCGGTAATGCCAAATAGTCCATTATTGGCAAAACATAAACAAACCTTGCCGAAAGATGTGCTTGCTGCAATTACTACGGTTAAAAACATCGCATCAGATGATTTTGATGCAGTTTTACATCATGGTAACCGCGAAGAAATCTTCTCATTACAGCAAGAAGTTGCTACTCGTTCTGGTGCAATTGTGGGTATTACACATGTTGAGCCAAATGAGACTATTCCACTTGAACGTTTAGTGATTGAACGTGCAATTAGTGT